>CALCGO010000601.1 GCA_937901055.1 uncultured Rhodobacterales bacterium | reverse complement strand
TTTTAAGGTTATACGATACGTTTGAACCCTGATAATAGCCGCGCGACTTCAACTCTCCGGCAGTTACCTCCTGCTCGCCAATGTTAAACAACAACAGGCCTTGCACCGAATTGATGTCAATCAAACCCAGGCGTTCGAACTCGTCTTTGACGACATCAAGCAATAAGCGATGCAAGCGTTCCAACCGCCCAAGCGTATCGAGATAAGTTGACAGGTTTTCCGGCGCATCCTGCTCGTTAACAGCCGTCTGCATATTCATTTTGTGGCCTCCAATACGTTTCACTGCATTGGTTTTGGCACTGCGAATCGCAACAAGAGGTTAAATATTCGAAACTTTAAGGAATAATTTTATGCGATTTTGTGGAAATTCTGAATCACTTCTATAATTTCCACATGCTCAACAGGGGGAACGGACTGGCGCGACATCCAAACATAGAGATCATGATCGTTCTCGTTTAGCAGCGCCTCGTACAGCTCAAGCCCTTCCGCCGACAACTCGGCAATCTCCGTATTCGAATATGGCCCAAGGATCATATCCATCTCTTTGGTTCCACGTCGCCAGCTACGCATTTGCAGGCGCTTGATACGATTTTCGGGGGTCTCGGCCATGGGGTTCTCCTTTAATTTACGGTTTGCACCCAATCCCCGATATGTGCAACCTTGTTTGCGCAATTTACCTTCGGAGTCTTTCATGCCCTTCATCGCAGACGCACTTTCCCGTGTAAAACCGTCACCAACCGTCGCCGCGTCGACCAAAGCCCGCGAACTAAAAGCAGCAGGGATGGACGTCATCGGGCTTGGCGCGGGTGAACCTGATTTTGATACACCTGACAACATCAAAGCAGCGGCAGTTGAGGCCATCCACCGTGGGGAAACGAAATACACCGCACCCGATGGGATTCCCGAATTAAAGGCCGCCATCTGCGCGAAATTTTCACGCGAAAACAATCTGCAATACGAACCAAGTCAAGTCATGGTATCTACGGGCGGAAAGCAAGTATTATTCAATGCGTTACTGTCCACACTTAATCCAAATGACGAAGTAATCATCCCTGCGCCCTATTGGGTCAGCTACCCCGATATGGTGCGTCTTTGCGGTGGTGAGCCGGTGATTGTTGAAGCCCCGATTGAAGCAAACTTCAAAATCACGCCGGAACAGTTGGAAGCCGCGATCACACCCAATACCAAATGGTTCATTTTTAATTCGCCTTCGAACCCCACAGGGGCCGGATATTCGCACGATGAATTGAAGGCGCTCACGGATGTCCTGCTTCGCCACCCGCATGTCTGGGTGATGACCGACGATATGTATGAACACATTGCCTACGCCCCGTTTAAATTCTGCACCCCGGCTCAGGTCGAGCCGATGCTTTATGACCGGACGTTGACCGTGAACGGCGTCTCCAAAGCTTATGCGATGACCGGCTGGCGGATTGGGTATGCCGCGGGCCCCAAGGAGTTGATCAAGGCCATGACCAAGGTTCAGGGGCAATCGACCACCAATCCGTCTTCGATCAGCCAATGGGCGGCTGTTGAGGCGCTGAATGGCCCGCAGGATTACATCGCCACCAGTCGCATTGCCTTTGAACGCCGTAGAGATCTGGTTGTCAGTCTAATTAGCGATATCGACGGCATGGAATGCCCAACACCCGAAGGGGCGTTTTACGTCTACCCGTCGATCAAAGCATTAATCGGCAAGGCCACGCCTTCCGGCATCACCATTACAAACGACGAGGTTTTCGCCACAGAATTGTTGGAATCCGAAGGCGTCGCAGTCGTATTCGGAGCGGCCTTCGGGCTGTCACCCAACTTTCGCATAAGCTATGCCACCTCTGACGAATTGTTAACCGAAGCATGCGCCCGAATTGCCCGCTTCTGCGAAGGATTGACCTGATGCTTGACCGCCCTACGCTTTACTTTCGTCGCAAAGGTAATGGCGCAGCGGTGTACCGTGTCGCGACCGGCGAACATGCGCGGCTGGATCTACTTCAAATCGCGGTTTTGAAGCAAAACGGAGAAGTGAAACCGTCGGGGAAACAAGACCCAACGGTGGCTGAGTTAGCGGAAATAACTACTTGGCATGACACCAGAAAAGCTGAACAACTTGCCCGAGATACGGCGCAGGTAGATCGTTTGGTTGGAGACATGAATGCTGTCACGCAATGGGTGCAGGCGCGTGCGAGTGACAAACAAATTGCGCAAGCCGCGCAGCCCATTTTGATGGCAATGCACGATCTACGCGCCACATTGGTTCGGCGGTTATCAGATCAAGGTAAGTAGTCGCGAATTCTA
>CALCGO010000600.1 GCA_937901055.1 uncultured Rhodobacterales bacterium | reverse complement strand
GATTAGCGACATTAAGGTTCTGGTTAATGTTTTGTCCGGCCGCTTTGGTTTCGGCGGGATCGTGGGGGTTTTTGGTGGGGCTTGCGGTGGTGTGGCGAGAGCCTCGATTATATCGGCGGCGGATCGCACCAGCGTGGCCCCGTCACGGATCAACATGTTGCAACCGGCAGCCCGCCCGTCCATGGGGTTACCCGGTACGGCCATGACTTCACGACCCTGATCAAGGGCGTTTTTGGCCGTGATCAGGCTGCCGGATTTGCTTGCACCCTCAACCACCAAAACGGCTTGGGAAAGACCGGAGATAATGCGATTTCGGCGCGGAAAATGACGGGCTTGTGGTTGCAAGCCAATCGGCATTTCAGAGACACGCAAACCATTTTCCAAGATGTCCCGGGCCAAGGCATTGTTTTCTTTAGGGTAGATGACATCCACGCCGCCCGCCAGGACGGCGATGGTGCCCCCGTCTAGCGCGGCTTTGTGAGCTTCTGCGTCGATGCCACGGGCAAGACCGGATACTATTACATACCCTCCCGACGACAGATCTTGTGATAATTTCGCGGCCATTCTTCGACCAAGGGATGACGAGTTTCGTGCGCCTACGAAAGCCACGCTGGTGCGAAAGGCAATTGACGGGTCGCCGAGTGCCCATAGAACAGGGGGCGGATCTTGAATCGTTGCCAGTCTGGGCGGATAGTTCGCGGCCCCCAGAAACAGCAGCTTTGCGCCGATTTTCTGGCCTGCGGCATACTCGATTTCGGCGGATTCGCGGGGCATTGGCTGGTAGCCGGCAACACCGGATGTGGCTGCGACGCTTGGTAATACGTCCAGCGCTGCGGCAACGCTACCGTGTTCGCGGACGAGCCGTATGAAAGTGACGGGCCCGACGCGGTGTGATCTGTATAAGCGAAGCCAGTCGAGCTCATCAGCATGGTTAACCGGCAGTGCCGAATGTGGGATTCTAGCGGAGCGGAGCGGAATCGTGGACATGATTTACCTTTCTGATTCCCGCTATGGTGTCGAAATTTGGTTAAGCGATGATTAACCTGTTTCTGGGGCTGGTATGTTTAGGTTTTGCGCGTAAGCTGCGGGAAATCGAAGCAGGAGCGATCATGTCAAAACCTAGAGTATTATTAACCCGCAAGTGGCCCGACAGCGTGGAAAAAATCGCGGCGGAGCTGTTCGACGCAACGCTTAACGCCGATGATCACCCCATGGATCGGGCCGAGATGCGGACGGCGTTGGAAACCTATGATGCGGTGCTGGCCACGGTAACGGACGACGTGAAAGAGGGGACGTTTACGAATTTGAAACCTATGGCGCGGATACTCGCGAATTATGGAGTCGGTTTCAGCCATATCGACATAGAAGGAGCACGCGCGGCGGGGATTACCGTTACAAATACACCGGATGTTTTGAACGATTGCACGGCTGATCTGGCTATGACGCTTCTTATGATGGCAGCGCGTCGTGCAGGCGAAGGTGAACGCGAAGTTCGGGCCGGAAAGTGGACCGGATGGCGGCCAACGCATTTGATTGGGACAAGCGTGACGGGTAAAACGCTGGGGATTATCGGGTTTGGCCGTATTGGGCAAGCGATGGCAAGGCGTGCGCATTTCGGGTTCGGGATGACGATACTGGTGCAAAGCCGATCGCCTGTTGATCCTAAGGTTTTGGGGGAAACCGGGGCCACGCAGGTTGATACGGTCGAGGATTTGCTACCACAGTGCGATTTTCTTTCGCTGCATTGTCCGGGAGGTGCGCAAAACAAGCATTTGATTAATGCGGATCGTTTGGCCTTGATGAAACAAACGGCAATTTTGGTGAATACAGCGCGTGGCGAGGTGGTTGATGAGGCTGCGTTGGTTGAAGCGTTGAAAACCGGCGTGATCGGCGGGGCGGGGCTGGATGTGTTCGAAGCGGAGCCTACGATTCATCCCGGACTATTAGAGTGCGAAAACGCTGTCCTATTGCCGCATATGGGGTCGTCGTCGCGCGAAACACGGGTTGGTATGGGGATGCGAGCGCTCAAGAATATCCAGCAGTTTTTTGATGGGCAAGAACCCGACGACAAGGTGAACTAACCTATTCGAGGCAAATTCCTTGTAAAGTTACCCAGTCCTGATCTCTCAGTAAGGGCTGGGAGGGCGCCGTATATTCAGCCGTTTCACGGAGTTCGGGGCCATCAACTATGCTTTGCGCAGCTTGTGCCAAACGTTCGTCCGACAGCTGGCCGGTCGTGATATATTTGAACAATTCGCGTGGTGAACTGGCTTCGAACATCTGCGCCAGTGCGACTTCGCTTTGCGCGAACAGGGTGGTTGCTAGCCGAGCCAAATCGCTGGGCCCTCGCATCGCTTGCAAAGCATCACCACCAATAACGACGACCCCGCCGGGGAAGACAGTAGCGTGTTGCTGGTCTCTGGCGATCAACAAAAGTGCGCGGCCATCCGGGAAGAGACGGGACTGAAATATGTCGCGCGCGACGTCGGCTTGGGGGTTCCGGCATGTGTCTGTTTCAAGAGCTGCCACCATATCTGTTCCCAGCTTTCGCGCACTCTCGGGGCCAGTCATACGAACGGCTTGACCCTGTAATAGTGATGGCGTGGTGTAGAAAATTGCGCCGGTGGCGGCGACAAGCAAACCAATAAATATCCAGCGCAACCAAGGTGTTCGGTGGTTTCTGTTGACGGCGGCGCGGGAAACTTGCGCAATGGCTTCGACCATCTCGGCATCGTCGATTTCGAGGGTTTCGAAACCTTCGGTATCCGGCGTGTAAACGGCATTGGCGCCATCCAAAGATAGTCGGGACGTTGCCGCCATGGCCCAATGGCACAGCGGATTTTCATTTAGATCAGACAAAAGCAATGTGGCGTTCCCAAAGGAAACAACGACCTCGCGTGGCGGGGTGTTCGGGCCTTCTCGCCACTGGCCCAAGGCCTCAAGGCGGGTGTATTTATCTATGGCTGTCATTCAATAATTGCCTGCAAAATTTTGCCACTCATACGGGGGATTACGCCCTTTTGGCAATGCTATTGGGGAAGTTTATAGCCTTGCTTGTTAAGTATTTCGCGAAGCTCCAGTTTTGAAATTTTACCCGTGGCGGTGTGTGGCAGCTCGCTTAGGAAAACCACATCGTCGGGGATTTGCCATTTGGCGAAGCTCTGCGCGACGAGGTCGAGAATTTCTTGCGGATCCGGTTTCTTGTCGGGCATCGCAACGATAACCAGGATGGGGCGTTCGTCCCATTTGGGATGAGGGATGCCAATCGCGGCTGCTTCGGCCACGTCTGCGTGGGCAACGGCGGCATTTTCCAGCGAGATCGACGAGATCCACTCCCCACCCGATTTTATGACGTCTTTCGAGCGGTCGGTGATGCGGACATAGCCGTTTTCATCAATCGTGGCGACGTCGCCAGTGTCAAACCAACCGTCCTTGTCGACGGCATCAGCGTCCTGTTTCAAATACCGCTGTACCACCGAGGCCCCTTTTGCCCATAGTTTTCCCGGAGTGTTGTCATCCCATGGCAACTCGGCCCCTGCGTCATCGGTAATTCGTAGATCAACCGAATAAGGTGGATGGCCGGTCGTTCCTTGCGCATCGAGGCGGCCGGAGCTGTCGAGCGCGGTTATTTCGGGTTTGAACGTGCAAACGGTCCCGAGCGGCGACATTTCTGTCATGCCCCAAGCATGTAAAACTTGCACGTCGTAATCATTTTGGAATGTTTCGATAACAGCGCGCGGGCAGGATGCGCCACCGATTATTACGCGTTCCAATGTAGGGAGTGATAGCTGGTTGGTCTGCAAATGCTGAAGCATCAACATCCAGATTGTGGGGACAGCGGCAGTGAAGGTGACACCGAATTCGAGCATCTCGTAAAGCGCCGCTGGTGACATGTCGCGACCCGGCATAACCATGCTGCTACCCACCATCGGGGCGGTGTATCCGATGGACCATCCGTTGGCATGGAACAATGGAACGACAGGCATGACTGTATCATTCGAGGATAGCCCGAGCATATCAGGGGAGGAACTGGCCAAAGCATGCAAAGTGTTCGATCTGTGGGTGTAAACCACACCTTTTGGATCGCCAGTTGTTCCAGAAGTGTAGCAAATACCACATGGTGCGGTCTCTTCAACCTCTACCCAATCGAAGTTTCCGTCCTGTTCCGCAAGCAATTCTTCGTAACAAAGCAGATCTGGAATGGAGCTTTCGGGCATGTGTTCGCGGTCAGTCATTACGATGACTTTTTCGACGGCTTCCAGTCTGTCCCAGATATTTTCGATGATCGGAATCAGGTCGAAATCTATCAACAGAAAACGGTCTTCAGCGTGGTTAATGATGTAAACAAGTTGATCCGCGAACAGGCGTGGGTTTAGCGTGTGGTTCACAGCACCGGCACCGGGCACGCCGTACCAAACCTCAAAATGTCGTGCCGTGTTCCATGCCATAACGCCAATGACGTCGCCGGTTTGAATGCCCATGGATACGAGCGCCTGCGACAGTTTTTTGGCCTGATGATGTATATTGGACCAATTAGTTTGTGTGATCGGGCCTTCAACTGAACGGCTAATAACTTTGCGGTTCGGGTGATACTTTGCGGCGTGATCTAGGATTTTACCCACTGTAAGGGGGAATTCCTGCATAACTACGGTCATTTAGCTGGCTCCTGCGGTGTTTGTACAAACTTCGCAGAAGACTAGCATCGGTTTTAAGATTGGGAAAGGTATTCCCCCACGCGAGCAGGGGAATACGCAGCGTTAGTTATTGTTGGAATTTTCCATGGTGGAATGATCCATTGTCGAGTGATCCATATTTGAGTGGTCCATGTTCATATCCATGTTCCCTTGGCGCTCGTTGTCGATTGGCACGTCGATTGTAAGCTCGCCGGCGTTCTCGAAAATCAGGGTTAGGGTGATCGCCTCACCGTGGATGAACGGCCGAGTTAACCCGATGAGCATGATGTGCAAGCTACCACGTTCCAATATGGTTGCGTCGCCCGCCAATACTTCAAATCCGCCTTCGACTTCGCGCATTTTGGCGATGCCGTCTTCCATAATATGTGTATGAAGCTCGGGTGTCGTGGCGGCATCGGTGCGAACAGCGACCAAACGGTCGTTTTCGGTGCCATTGTTCATTATGTGCATGAATGCCGCGCCAGATTTCGCTATGGGGCTGGCTGCACGTGCGTATTGATGTTCGATAACTATATCACCAGCTTGTGCTGATCCCAGCGAAATTAGCATCGAAATAGCGATAGTTGCGAGAATTCTAAGAGTCATTTTGACCTCCGGTAGTTTGTGGATAATATAAGGTTTAATATTAAACTACTACTGGAGGAGCCCGTGCGTTTGCGTTTGAGTTGAAGCGTGAAATCCATGACCTTGTGGTCATTGGCAATATTACACGGGTCAGATTAGTAGGTGATGGGCTGGCATGATCCTGCGCCACTTGTGCATCTAATGCGATGAAGCAGCAATCTGAACATTCGTGTTCGCTGGGAACCGGTTCGCCATTCGCGCCGAGGATGATGTCGTGCACACCATCGGGCGAGCAAATCGTGATTGATTGACCGCCAGCCATACGCCCCTGACTGAAGGCAGCACCGGAAGTGCTGCTGAACAGGCCGATCGCAATCAGAAAGGCAATTATAAGGCGTTGAAAGTTCATGCGCGTAACATATGCATTAATCTGGTGGGTTGTACGTGGCGAAACGAAGCGGCCCCGCCAGATTTCTCCGACAGGGCCGCGAACCGTTACGATAAAGCAGGTATTAGGCCGGAGCCTGTGCTTTTTCGATGTCTTTTTTGACTTTCAAAGCTGTAACCGAAAGATCAGCGTCTTTCGCCTTAGCCATGAATGCGTCCAGACCACCACGGTGATCGACTGTACGCAATGTCGATGCAGCAATGCGGAATTTGAACGACCGGCCCAAGACTTCGGAAGCAAGGGTAACATCATTCAGATTCGGCAAGAAGCGCCGACGAGTTCTATTTTTAGCGTGGCTGACATTGTTGCCAGTCATAACGCCTTTACCGGATAGTTCACAAACACGAGACATGTTGATGTCCTTTTATATGGGGCGCACCCGTTGGGGGCACCGGAATTCGAAGCGTTTCTTTATTCCGGACAGTGGCGGGGGTCAAGGGATTCGGCGTGGTTATTTTGCAAACAGTGCCAGAACTTGTCTTAGAGCGATATTTACGCGCAATCTGACGGCAAATAAACCCTTCACGGCGAAATTAAGCGCATCTCCTAATGTTGCCCTTTGATAGCAGGCGATCTTGCCATATGTTCGGGGCTTGTAAGATATTCAACAGGTAATAGCGATGCTTAAGACCATATATATAACCATATACGCGGCAATTTTGGCCGCTTTCATTCCAGCGGCAACCTTGGCCCAGAGCTTCGACTATCGTTTTGATGTCCGCTTGGGCATGGCCAAAATCGGCGAGATGCAAGTGGCGGCAAATAGTAACGGAAAAAGCTACTCTGTGGCGACCGCGCTTTACACCACAGGCCTTGTGGGTGCGCTTTACGATGTGCGCTACGATCAAACGGCTGTCGGACGGATCGGTGTAGGCGGCGTTCTGGTGCCGGTCAAGCATACCGCAACGAGTAGCGAAAAGGGTACAGTTTCCCAACTAGAGATTTTGTTTAGCGGCGACCGTGTGTCCAGCGTGCGCTTTGATCCGGAAAGAAATGTCCCGGCCGAAGTTACCACTTATCGTCGTACCGTTGACCCGATGTCCTTGATGTATTTTCTTTTGCGGCCCGTAAGTTCTACAAAAGTGTGTTCCGGCGAGGTTGATCTATTTGACGGGCGTGATCGTAGCTCTGTGAAATTTACTGACATCAAACGCTATAATGACGGGCGCGTGGAGTGCAATATTTCCTATTC
This sequence comes from uncultured Rhodobacterales bacterium, assembly GCA_937901055.1. GTDB lineage: Bacteria > Pseudomonadota > Alphaproteobacteria > Rhodobacterales > Rhodobacteraceae > NORP23. The sequence goes on along the minus strand of CALCGO010000600.1, from coordinate 5,624 downwards.
GGGCAATGGGGGTAAGGGTGGCATTGCCTTGTCTGCACTGGTATTTGAACCTGATAACAACGCGCTAATGCGCATTCGAAAATTCGAGGCGCATACCAGCCTTGGAACATTGACGATCAAGGCACGTTGATTTTCTGCGAGGGGCAAACATGACGGCCCTGCCTGTCGAAGCGGTATTACCGGAATTATTAACTGCCATGCGCAGGGCTGGGATCGCAGTGTTGCAGGCCCCACCCGGGGCGGGCAAGACGACGCGCGTGCCGTTGTTTCTGCTGGAAAACGGGCTCTGTTCCGGCCGTATCGTGATGTTGGAGCCACGCCGCGTGGCCGCACGGGCCGCTGCCGAACGTTTGGCGCAACAGCTGGGCGAAAACGTTGGGGAAACCGTCGGCTATCGCATCAAGGGCGAAAGTCGAGTGGGGCCGAAGACGCGCATCGAGGTGGTGACCGAAGGGATTTTGACACGGATACTCCAACGAAACCCAGAGCTGTCGGGCATTGATTGTATAATCTTTGACGAATTTCACGAACGGTCTTTGAACGCGGATTTGGGGCTGGCGTTGTGTCTCGAAGTGCGTTCAGTTTTGCGCAACGACCTGAATTTGCTGGTAATGTCGGCAACATTGGATGCGGAGCCAGTGGCGGCCCTGATGGGAGATGCGCCGATGGTAACCTCGACAGGGCGCAGTTTTCCAGTGGATACACGTTGGCTTGACCGACCATGGGCGCAACCAAATCGACGAGGACCGTGGTTCGGGGATGTGGCGGCGGAGCTGGTGGCACAGGCCGTTGCCGAAACTGACGGCGGTGTCTTGGTTTTTTTACCTGGCGCCGGTGAAATTCGACGTGTTACGGCGAAACTGAAACTGCCTTCGGACTGCAAAGTGATGCCATTATTTGGCGGGTTACCTTTTGCGCAACAGCGCGAAGTTCTGGCCCCGCTTAAAGTGGGGCGCAAAGTAGTGTTGGCGACGGCGATTGCGGAAACCTCCTTAACCATTCCGGACATTCAAACGGTTGTCGATTGCGGGAAAGCGCGTCGTGCGCGGTTTGATGCGGCCTCGGGTATGTCGCGGTTAGTGACCGAACGGGTAACGAAGGCGGAGGCGGAACAACGTCGCGGGCGTGCGGGGCGCGTTTCAGCGGGTGTCTGTTACCGAATGTGGACAAAAGGGGAGGAGGGCGGAATGGCACCTTTCCCGCCCGCGGAAATTGAATCGACGGACTTGGCGGGGCTGGTACTGGAACTCGCGGTTTGGGGGGCTGATACGCCCGCCGGTATGGCGTTTTTGACCCAACCACCCGAACGTGCATTTACAGAGGCGCGAACTTTGCTGAGCGCATTGGGCGCGTTGAAAACAGGGCGAATAACGGCTCACGGCAAGGTGTTGGCGGGGCTGCCGATGCATCCACGGTTGGGGCATATGCTGGTGATCGGGGCGGCACATGGGTCACGGCGGTTAGCAGCGACGCTGGCGGCCTTGATAGCGGAACGTGATCCGGTGAATGGGCGCTCCGCCGATATTACATTGCGATTAGAGGCAGTTACCGACGCGTCAAAGTTCGAACGGGAACGGCCATATCGCGCCGATCGGGGCGCGATTTCCGCGATTAAGGCTGAAATCAAACGGTTGGAAAAGTTGGTGCCGAATAGTGTTGGCGAGGGACTTTCCGCGGGGGCATTGCTGTCGTTGGCTTATCCGGACCGGATCGCGCTGCGGCGCAAAGGCGAAGAGGCACGGTTTCTTTTGTCGGGCGGAAAGGGCGCGATTGTGGACGCTGGCGATGCACTGGCGAACGCGCGGATGCTGCTGGCAGTGGACCTTGACGGTGACCTGCGCGAGGCGCGGCTGCGATTGGGCGCCGTGGTTTCGGAGGCTGAAATACGCGATCTGCACGAGGTGGACGAGGTTAACATTTGCGAATGGTCCCGCCGAGATCGAAGCGTCGTTGCCCGCCAACGTGTCATGCTTGGTGCTCTTACTTTGGGGGATATGAACTGGAAAAACGCACCGGATTCGGCAGTTTCTGGCGCTATGGTTGAGGGCGTTCGAGACTTGGGCCTCGAGGCACTGGATTGGAGCAATGCCGCGCGTTTACTTAGGGCGCGCGTCGAATGGCTTCGTGCGCGCGGTGCGGATATGCCGGATATGTCTGACAATGGGTTGGTAGATGGGCTGGAGAACTGGCTGCAACCATTCCTTACTGGCCTACGTCGTTCCGAGGGCTTGAAGAAGGTTGATGTTTTGGCGGCGCTCAAAAGCATGCTGGATTGGGATGCGATGCAATTGTTGGACAAACTCGCCCCAGCATCAATCAAGGCGCCAACGGGCACAAGGTTGGCGATAAATTATGGGGGAGAGCAGCCTTCTGTTTCGGTGCGATTGCAAGAGATGTTTGGATTAAATCGACATCCCGTGGTTGGTCCGGATAAATTACCTGTGCTAATCGAACTTTTGTCGCCAGCACGGCGCCCAGTACAAACCACGGCGGATTTGCCGGGTTTCTGGACTACCTCTTACGGCGATGTTCGTAAAGATATGCGTGGGCGGTATCCAAAACACCCTTGGCCCGAGGACCCGACGGTGGCTGAGCCGACCCGTCGGGTGAAACCCCGGAAGTAGTAATTACTCGGCTTTCATCATGCGTTTGAGGAGGCCGGTTTTCAGAACGTACTGCTGATATAGCGCGCCAACAACGTGTAGCCCGACTGAGATCAGAACAACCACCTTGAACACTGCGTGCACTGTCGCGGCAAATTCTTGCCCGCCGAACCACGCACCCATGCCGGATAGCGGCATGATGAAAATCGCGGCGTAAAGGGTTAGATGGGTGACCTTGGCTACAATCTTTAGGGCAGCATTTTCTTCGGCTGGTAGATCAGGCGCACCGCGCGTGAGACGCAAAACAACGCGCCAGATGGCGAGGATCAAGGTCAATCCGCCGAGAAATACATGGGCCCGTGCGAGGACTGGGATGGCCGGTTCCTGACCTTTGTTGATCAGCTCATAAACCTCGACGATGGCTTCATGGCCGACGAATTGAAAAACGACGAGCGCCGCGATGACCCAATGAAGGATGATCTGCGTGCGGTTATATCCGGTGACTGTGTTTGACATGGTGCTGTCCCTTTGGGTTTGTTTGATGTGGATATAGTGGTGATGAAGGTATGGGACAATAGGTGAGTGGTGGTAACTTGAAGGCTTTAGGAAATATGCCAGTGTTTCAATTTCTACGCGATTACGATGCGCTGGATTGCAAATGGTCTCTTATTTTGGACGCTTCTTCAAAAAGGGTCATAATTTCTTCGTAAGTACCAGAAAATAAATTGATGAAAGGTGTTCGATTTTTCCCGGTTGGAAATGCATAACTAACGTAGTCGGTCACTGCCTGAAGTACAGCTTCGATAGTGGCAACATACTGGTTGGTATCAGTTGGGCAATCGTGATCTCGTAGAACAAGTTGTTTGCCTGTTTCATCTGGCTCTAGGTAATGAGTTAGCAAACTTGACCACGTTCCATGTACGTGGTGTGAACCAAGTTTCTGTCGGACGAGATATTGTAATTCGTCGCGTCCAATTTTATCCATCAGTTGGTTGAACTTGGGCATTCTTTTGGATTGGTTTACGGATTCTTCAGTTGTCTCTGATAACTCGAGATATTTATTTATTGAATTGAGCATACGTTTCTCAATCAAAAGAACTTGGCCTCTTTGGGCAATGTTTTCTTCAATTTGTTGTTTAAACTCTACATCCGCGCGTAAACCATCGTTAACAAACCTATCAAACCGTTCCTGTTTGGGGTCATTGCAAAGCCAATAGATTTTTACGGCAGATTCAAAAATACACCGATCAACAATAAGGGTAGTTTCACCAAATTTCCCTTGATGGGAAAGGGCAATATTAGCCAGCATTAAGCGGCAGCACCTGTTAATAAGGCCAGTAAGTACAGAAATGTTGCGAGGAGAATCTTGGCGAAAACCTTCTGAATCTGGCGAGATAACCATAGCCAAATGAGCTAAATTCCCAACGAATTTATACCACTCAAAGAAAACTGGTTCAAATTCGCCTGTTGATCGAGCTTTCAGCATCTCGATATAAGAAAATGAGGGTGGATTAGGCAGTTCATATTCCAAGCGAAACAACCTTACCCCACAAATCATACTCGCTAGCCTCATCCACTTCAACCGTCACGATATCGCCAACCGAAAGCCCTTCGAAACCCTCGTCGATGAACAGGTTTCCGTCGATCTCGGGGGCGTCGGCTTTGGTGCGGCAGGTGGCGCCCTCGGCGTCTATTTCGTCTACTATTACGTCCAGTGTTTGACCGACTTTGGCGGCTAGCTTGGCCTCGGAAATGGCTTGCGATTTCTCCATGAAGCGGTTCCAGCGGTCTTGTTTTACCTCGTCGGGGACGTGGTCGGGGGACTCGTTTGACCGTGCGCCAGCGACGTTTTCGTATTGGAAGCAGCCGACGCGGTCCAGTTGTGCCTCGTCCAGCCAATCGAGGAGGTGTTGGAATTCGGCCTCGGTTTCGCCGGGGTAGCCGACGATGAAGGTGGAGCGAAGCGTGATGTCGGCGCAAACGTCACGCCAGCGGGCGATCTCGTCCAGCGTTTTGGCGCTCGCGGCCGGGCGAGCCATACGTTTTAGGACGTCGGGGTGCGAGTGCTGGAACGGGATGTCGAGGTAGGGCAGGATCAGGCCGTCCGCCATCAGCGGGATCAGGTCGCGCACGAACGGGTAGGGGTAGACGTAGTGCAGGCGGACCCATGCGCCGAGTTGCCCGAGATCACGGGCGAGGTCAATGATGTGGCTGCGGTGGCCTTTTTCGGTGGCGTGTTTGCGGTCCAACCCGTAGGCGGATGTGTCTTGGGAGATGACCAGCAGTTCTTTGACGCCGGCGTCGACGAGTTTTCCGGCTTCGCGAAGAATTGCGTGGGCGGGGCGGCTGGCAAGACGGCCGCGCATGTCTGGAATGATGCAGAATTTGCACTTGTGGTTACAGCCCTCGGAAATTTTCAGATAGCTGTAGTGGCGCGGCGTTAGCGAGACACCGGTTGCGGGTAACAAGTCGATGAACGGGTCAGGATCTGGTGGAACGATGGCGTGAACTGCGTCGAGGACTTGTTCATATTGGTGTGGGCCGGTGACAGCCATGACGGACGGGTGAGTGCCGCGGATGTATTCTTCTTCGGCGCCCAGACATCCGGTTACGATGACCTTGCCGTTTTCATGCAAGGCCTCGCCGATGGCTTCCAGACTTTCGGCTTTGGCGCTGTCCAGAAAACCGCAGGTGTTAACGATCACGGCGCTGGCGTCTTTGTAATCTGGCGAAATCGCGTACCCTTCAGCACGCAGGCGGGTGAGAATACGCTCGCTGTCGACCAAGGCTTTGGGACAGCCAAGGCTGACCATACCGATTTTCGGTTGGCCTTCACGGGCGTTTGCGTCAATCCGCGCTTTGGGCGCGAGGTCGGGGCGGAGGTTTGGCGGGTTCTGGGTCATTAGGGCCGTATAGGATATACGGACCGTTAAAGGAAACAGAGAATATTAACGTGGTTTTCAAGCGGCCTTGGCAAAATAGCTGACACGGTTACGACCTGTCGATTTGGATTCGTACAGA
>CALCGO010000599.1 GCA_937901055.1 uncultured Rhodobacterales bacterium | reverse complement strand
TAAGGTTGATCGTGGAGAATGTTATCTTCGATTGCCGCTGCTTTGTATGCAAACTGAATTCGAAATAGTCAACTGGTACGTACGCAGCCTTACCAGCAATTATCCAATATAGAATCCATATTGCACTGGTAAATGCGCCTTTACATCCACGTCCAATTCAAGAGCCGCGTGCATTGCCCAATAGGGGTCCCGCATCATTGCTCGCCCCAGTAAAGCCATATCCGCAGTGCCCGACGCGATGATTTCTTCGGCCTGTTTGGCTTCGGTTATTGCACCGACAGCCATGGTTGCGATCCCTGCTTCAACACGCAATTGCCCCGCTAGCTCAACCTGATCCGCGGTGCGTGAACCTATTGAGGCGCGCGCCTCGGGGTTCGCGCCACCGCCCGAGCAATCTACAATATCAACACCGCGTTCTTTCAACCATTTGGCCATCTGAATATTGTCTTCAATGTTCAAGCCACCCTCGATCCAGTCGGCCACTGAAAGGCGCACGGCGAGCGGCAGATTTTCGGGCCAAACAGCCCGCACCGCTTCCACGGTTTCCAGCATCATGCGGGCACGACCACGTAAATCGCCGCCATACTCATCATCCCGCGTGTTAACCAGAGGTGTGAAGAAACTGTGCAGCAGATAGCCGTGCGCCCCGTGGACTTCCAGCAGCTTATACCCCGCTGCCAAAGCGCGCTTGGCAGCCGCCACAAATAACCCTTGCAACTCGACAATATCAGCGACCGACATTTGGTTTGGCGCTTTCCAAAGCCTTGTTCCATCGGGGTCAAAAACAGCGTCGCTGGGCCCGCTGGTTGGCCAGCCACCTTCGTCATTTTTGATATGCGCCCCACCATCCCATGGCGCGGCCGCCGAGCCTTTGCGCCCCGAATGGCCGATTTGTACACCCGGAACGGCGCCTTGGTCGCTAATAAAGCGATTGACCGACGCCGCAGCTACCGCCTGCTCGTCATTCCACAATCCGATACATCCGGGGGTAATCCGGCCGTCGGCACGCACCGCTGTTGCCTCGGCCATTATCAACCCGGCACCACCCACTGCTCGGGAGCCAAGATGCACTCTGTGCCAGTCATTCATCACCCCGTCTGTTGCGGAGTACTGGCACATGGGCGACATTCCGATCCGATTTCGAAAAGTTACGTCTTTGATCTTTAGCGGAGAGAATAGCTGTGACATCTCGAGTTTCCTACAGTTGGTTTCCGAGTCGGAATCTAAACTCCATGGCAAGGCCTGTTCAAGCGACTTCTCAATAATCACGTGGATTGGCGAACTGCTCAGAGATACGAATCGCAATTTTTATTTGCATCACAGTATGGACCTGTCGCAGTTTGGTTAAGAAGAAATCTCACAGCCAAGGAGCTCATCAGACATGGGTAAACGTATTCTTTTTACAGGCGGTTCCGGCAAAGCTGGCAAACACGCCATCGAGTATCTGGTTGCTCAGGGCCATCGCGTGTTAAACGTCGATCTGGTTCCGCTTGAACTTGAAGGTGTCGAGACCCTGATCGCGGACATCACGGATTCCGGCCAGATGTTCAACGTGATGACCAGCTATGCCGGTTGGGATGAAATGGAAACGGGCAACGGTGCCCCACAATTCGACGCTGTCGTTCACTTTGCAGCGGTTCCTCGTATTCTCATCAATCCCGATAACGAGACGTTTCGGGTCAATACGATCGGAACGTACAATGTGATTGAGGCTGCAGTGAAGCTGGGCATCAAGAAAGTCGTTATTGCTTCCTCTGAGACCACCTACGGCATTTGCTTTTCAGATGGTCGGGTAAACCCCAAATCTATCCCCCTCGAAGAGGATTACGACGTTGATCCGATGGATAGCTATGGCCTGTCCAAAGTTGTAAACGAGCAGACTGCGCGTGCCTTCCAGAGGCGATCAGGAATAGATATCTATGCCCTTCGGATCGGCAATGTAATCGAGCCGCATGAATACAATCGGTTCCCTGATTTTTTCGAAAATCCTGAGCAGCGTCGGCGTAATGCATTTTGCTATATCGACGCCCGTGATCTTGGCCAGATCGTAAACCTGTGCCTTAAGAAAAACGGTCTGGGGTTTCAGGTGTTCAATGCAGGCAACGACACCAACTCGGCAATCATTCCATCAGCCGACCTCGTAGAGCAGTTCTTCGCAGGCACTCCAATAACGCGCACTCTTGGTGAACATGAGGCGTTATTCTCCAATCGAAAAATACGCGAGATGTTGGGATTTGTTGAGGAACACAATTGGCGGAAGTATGTGAAAGACTGACGCGCCCCAAGGTCGGCCCAACCCTATTATTCTTAAGAACGCTCAAATAAATGCTTTCGATACAGCTCCGCTGGATGTCTTTATGCAAATTGCTTTAGATGTAACATAACCTTTGAAATGGATAGTGAAAACAAGATGACCAACGAAGTGAAAATGACGGGCGGCTGCATGTGCGGCGCAGTGCGATATGAAGCTATAGGCGACACATTTGGTGTAAACCATTGCCATTGTAAGAGTTGCCGCAGGCACACTGGTGGGCCAGTTGTGACCTTGGCTGGATACATGGCCGATCAGGTAAAGTTCACCGGTGTTGAGCGCAAAATCTACGCGTCCTCTGAAGGTGTGGGTCGTGCATTTTGCGGTAACTGTGGAACCCCCATAACATGGGAAAGTGTCAGCAGCGTACGAGGTGGGCCGATCTTCGAAATTCATATCAGCACTTTCGACAATCCTGATGTTCTTGTACCAAATGGTCATTCCTTCGACTCCGAGCGTATCTCTTGGTTTGATATCGCCGATAATCTTCCGCGTTTCTCTGAGTTTAACGGAGATGGGGCGCCATTGCGCAACGGTCCAGTTAGGGAAGGATTACCCTCGAAATAACTTGCTTAAGGCATTTGTCCAATTCAACGTTGTTTCGAAATGTTAAAACCATTGCGCATCGATCTTTCCTGACACCAGCTCTGAAAGCTATAAATTCCCATCTCAACTCAACGGCCGCTTTACGGAATTAGATTACTAGCCTGCGCACTTGCAGCAAACTACCGCTGTCCGCCCTTACCGCCATCCACGAAAGGAATGGAAGCTGCGCTGCAACATTAGAAAACAGACTTTAGTGAAAGGTGCAGCACTTTGTGAGCATTGAATGGTGGTTATGCGGTGTGGTTTCAACTGATCAATGCAACACATGTTTGGAAACACTCGGCGGGTGTTTCGGAATGTCATGTTGAACGCAGTCCATCATCAATCTGGAATCTTTTGCAGCATTACTGTTTAATGGACCCGGTGGCCGCGCAAAATTGCGTCTCAGGGAGCCTGACTTGATGACAATCGGGAGTTCGACACACTTTGACCCAACACATAAGATTTCTACCCAGTGATCGCGCCTGTGATATCGAGGCGAATGAGACCATATTGGCAGCCTGCTTGCGAGCGGGACTGACCCCTGAATATGGTTGTAACAACGGGAATTGTGGTGATTGCAAGGCTAAACTGATATCGGGTGATATCGACCGGGTTCGACAGCATGATTTTGGACTGCCCGCATCCGAGCAAACGGATGGGTATTTCCTAATGTGCGCCAATCGAGCGATCACCGACATCGAAGTTGAGGCCGATGTTACGCAGAGCCCCAGTGATATCCCGGTTCAGGATATCGTGACAAAGGTCAAAACCGTCGAATACTTGGATACGCAGGTCATCAGGTTGCATGTGCGGACACCGCGAAGTCATCGTTTGCGATTCATTTCTGGCCAGTCCGTGAGGCTTACGATCAGTGGTGGAACCCAGACGAGCCTGCCAATTGCAAGTTGCCCGTGTGATGATCGGAATCTCCACTTTCACGTTCCCTATATTCCAGACGATGCGTTTTCCGAGAAAGTGTTTTCGGGTCAACTAACCGCTCGCGATAGTGTCCACTTGCACGGACCGGAAACCGGAACGTTTTATCTGGACAGAAAGGACGAGCGGCATTCCCTTTTCTTAAGTTGGCATACCGGATTTGCGCCAATCGTAAGCCTGATGGAACACGCGATGTCGCTCGACATTGAAAAGGATATTTGCCTTCATCGATTTTCGCCAACACCGGACCAGCAATACCTGTCGAACCTGTGCAGATCGTGGTCGGATGCCTTTGACAACATTCATGTAGAGTTAATGTCCGACCGCGTTACATTACTTTCTACCGTGGAAGAATGCGCGCAAACCCTGACGCGAGTTGCAGCCCGATATCCTGATCTGGCGAACTTTAACATTTACCTGGCGGGACCGCCGAATTTCGTCAAAGCGGCGACGCGTGTCTTTTCTGGCCTTAGCGTGAGCGCGGAGCAAGTCAAGTCGCATATAGATTGGCTGGGCGCGCTTGAATAGCCGCATGGGGTGGTGCCAGATTAATTTGAACTAGCTTCAGTTTCCCGAAATTCGCCGGAAATTAGGCGGAACAAAGCAGTCGCTACTCGGCGCGAGCAGCGGTGCGTTCCCGCCCAAACCGATCATTTCCGCTTCCGGCCCATTCCCGACCTTGATGATACAGTTTGATGTTGCAGCGCAGTGCACCAAAGCTGACATTCATCATTTACGAAGCGTATTTTGACATCGAGGTCGACTGAGCGGACCTTCCTGCTGTTTGCTGCGGGTGCGAAGCGCTCTAGTAATTTTGAATGCCTCCGGCGCAAAAGGCGGTGAGAGGGCATTGTCA
>CALCGO010000598.1 GCA_937901055.1 uncultured Rhodobacterales bacterium | reverse complement strand
CACCGACAAAACACGCGCCTTCAAGCTCGGTGGCAAATTCCCACCCCAAACCGCAATGGTAGCTCCGAACAGTGTCAGTATCGTAATCCACAGCAGCATCGAGCCCTCGTGGTTCGCCCAAACACCCGTTACCTTATAAAGCATCGGCTTAGCGGAATGCGAGTTCGCCGCGACCAAGCGAACCGAAAAATCCGAGGTCACAAACGCCACCGTCAGCAAAGCGAACGCCACACCAACCAGCAAAAACTGCGCAATCGCTGCCGGCGTGGCAAACCGCATCCAGTCGTTCCACCCCTTATGGGCCCCGATCATCGGGATGATAACCTGTGGTATTGAAATCGCGAAGGCGAGGATAAGGGCAAAATGCCCAAGTTCTGCGGTCATAAAACGAATCCCTGTGTGTCTAGCCGAGCATCATAGGCGAACCGCAAACATATTCAATTTTCAATGTCGTGATCGTAGGTTATGTCGCTCCCAAAATGGGGGCAACCGGCGTTATGCCGCCTGATTGTTCATCGCCGCCCACTCGGATAGCGCCGCATTTTCGGTAAACACAGCCGCCGAAGCTTTGGTCGGGGCAGTTGGTTCATTAGCGGCGATGGTCGGGATTATCATAGGCGCGGTTGCTCCGCGGGCGTAATGAAATTCCCGCGCACCGAAGTAGAATGACACCACCGCACCAAGCAGCCACCACAATGGGTCGGGGATGTAAGCCAACCCCTGCATTCGATTGGCAAAGCCGTCGGGGTTGGCCATTGCGAAGGCAAAAAGTCCGACCGTTCCCAACGCCATTATTGGACGAGGTAATCTGTTTATCCCGTTGATAAAACTATCAAACCATCCGTTGTTTGCGTTGGTAAATTCCATCCCGTATTGGTCAAGCGAGGCCATGGCCTGCGCCCGTATGGCCAGTTCTTTCTTGGTCTTGTTGACTGTAAACACCTCTGCAACCGTCTCGACAGCGCCACCAATGCTTTGCGCGGATTCGCCTATTCCGAGCATCCGTGAAATCAACCCCATCCTGCAACCCTCTGAATATGTTCGATATTACTAAAATGGAATCGTGCTGATATGAACTCCTCCGCGCGGGTTATCCACCCGCCTTTGCCACCATCTTGGCGGCGAGCGTATTAACGCGAGGTGGATCGGTTATCTGCCAAATCATAATAATAGTTTCGTCGCGCAATCCCGTACGCG
>CALCGO010000597.1 GCA_937901055.1 uncultured Rhodobacterales bacterium | reverse complement strand
TACATGAGAGGACATTAACTTTTAGTGATAACTTGTTGTTTTGTTGGAGTTTTTTTGGCTCCGGCGGTAGGGGTCGAACCTACGACAAATTGATTAACAGTCAACTGCTCTACCACTGAGCTACGCCGGAACAGGCCACGCTTGCGCGTCGGTGAGGGCCGTATAGCAAAGCGGATTGGGGGCGGCAAGTGAAATAATTGACGAAAATATGCTTTCTGACGGATTGTCAATTTTCTAATTTTGCAAATGGTGGATTATCGTTTTACATGGTGTGAGGCTCGTGTATTTTCAGCCTTAACAGGAGGCTTGCGCATGCAAATAGCAACGATCAACAACATCAAGGTTCACTATAGTGTCGAGGGGCCGACAGATGGTTTTCCGGTTGTGTTTTCGAACTCCCTTGGGACCGATTTTCGGGTGTGGGATGCGTTGCTTCCGCATATGCCGAAAGGTCTGCGGTTCATACGGTACGATAAACGCGGGCACGGCCTGAGCGAGGCACCCGATGCTCCGTATTTTATGGGGGATTTGGTGCAGGATGCAGCCGCGTTGATGGATTTTTTGGATGTGAAAAACGCTTTGTTCATAGGCCTTTCAATTGGCGGAATGATTGCACAGGGGCTTGCCGCGGAACGCCCTGATCTTGTGCGTGCAGTGGTTCTGTCTGATACAGCGGCGAAAATCGGTAATGAACAAATCTGGGCGGAGCGCGTAGACGCTGTTCGCAAAGACGGGATCGGTGCGTTGGCTGAACCGACCATGCAACGTTGGTTTTCCAAGGGGTTTCACGCAGATAAGCAAGATGAGTTGGCCGGGTGGCGCCACATGTTAAGTCGCACATCGGAGGAAGGATACATAGGCTGCTCGCAAGCTATTGCCGAGACAGACCTATATGTCAGCACCTCGCGCCTGACGTTGCCAACATTGGCGATTGTCGGATCCGAGGATGGTTCAACTCCGCCGGATATGGTGCGTGAAACCGCAGAATTGATTACTGGGTCTCAGTTCAATGTTATCCGCAAAGCCGGGCACTTACCCTGCGTGGAGCAACCCGCCGAAATGGCAGCACTGATTATAGCATTTATGAAGGAAAACGATCTTGTCTGATGATGTACGCTACATTCTTGTGCACGGGTCCTGCCATGGGGCATGGTGTTGGCGCGATGTGCTGCCGTGGCTGGAAAACGCGGTGGCGATTGATCTGCCTAGCCACGGGGCAGATACAACGCCCATTCCCGAAGTAACGCTTGATCTATATATCGACGCTGTAGTTGATGAAATTAATAAACATCCTGAACCTGTTGTTTTGGTTGGTCATTCAGCCGCTGGTGTGACTATCGCTTCGGTGGCAGAACGTGTGCCGGAACGAATTTCACGCCTGATTTACCTTTGTGCCTACGCGCCCAAAAACGGCGATGCGCTACATGTTATGCGCAAACGCGCCAAGCGGCAGCTGGTTTTACCGGCGGTGGTACGTTCAGAGGATGGCTTAAGCTACACGGTGGACGCGGCGAAAGCGCTGGGAATTTTCTATCACGATTGCGCCGCGGACGTTGTCGAATACGCGTTGGCGCATTTGGGTGAACAGCCAATTTTGCCTCAAGAAACACCAGTGAAACTCGGTGCAAACTATGAATCAGTATCGCGAAGCTATATTCTGGGGGAAGATGATCACACAATCCCGCCGGAAGAACAGGAAAACATGATTGCAGACTGGCCCACAGAGGATGTGCATCGGTTGAATTGTGGGCACTCTCCGTTTTTCAGCCAGGCCAAGGCGCTGGCGTGCCTGATAGGCGACATAGTAGGGAAATAGCATGACAACTCCTTGTATTATTTGCGTGGCAATTACCGGTTCGGTACCCAAAAAGGTGAACAATCCGGCGGTACCGATTACGATCAATGAACAAATTGAAAGCACACATGCCGCGTTCGAAGCAGGGGCCAGCATCGCGCATTGCCATGTTCGAAACGACGATGAATCACCGTCGTCTGATCCCGAGAAATTCGCCCGCCTTCAAGATGGTATCGCAAAGCACTGCCCGGGTATGATCATGCAGATGTCGACCGGTGGGCGTTCGGGCGCAGGTTCCGAACGTGGCGCGATGCTACCACTGTCGCCCGACATGGCATCGCTGTCGGTCGGGTCGAACAATTTCCCGACGCGCGTTTATGAAAACCCACCGGATTTGGTTGATTGGTTGGCGGGCGAAATGCGCACATACCACGTGAAACCAGAGGTGGAAGCCTTTGACCTTAGTCATATTTTTCAAGCCGCTGCAATGAACCGCGATGGACGGATCTCTGGTAAGTTGTATGTGCAATTCGTGATGGGTGTGAAAAATGCGATGCCGGTGGATAAGGAAACCTTCGATTTCTACATCAATACGGTAAATCGCCTTGTGCCGGATGCCCAGTGGTGTGCGGCTGGTGTCGGGCCGGGACAATTGGTCGTTAACGAATGGGCCATCGCTGCGGGGGGCCATACGCGAACGGGGCTTGAGGATAATATGCGGCTGGACCGCAACACATTGGCGCCCTCCAATGCGGCGCTGGTGAAGCGGGCTGTTGATTTGTGCGACAAGTACGAACGTCCTGTTGCAACGTGGCAGCAAGCCCGTGCGATCCTTGAAGTACCGTTGAAATAAGGACGCTCCATGACGTTTTCCCCCTTCGACAGTCCGATTTACAGCACGCTTTACGGCGACCCCGAGGTTCGTGCCTTGTTCACGGACAGCGCCGAGGTGCGTGCGATGTTGCTGGTAGAGGGTGCTCTGGCAAAAGTTCAGGGTGAATTGGGCCTTATTCCATTGGATTCCGCCCTTTATATTCACCGCGCCTCGATGGAGGTGCAGGTTGACCCTGCAGGGCTAGCGGCCGGAATGGCAGAAACAGGCAGCCCGGTTTTGGCGATGGTTGCAGCCTATGGCAAAGCAATGGAAGCCCCTGACCATGCGAAATACATCCATTGGGGTGCGCTTTCTCAAGACATTCAAGACACAGCGCTGGTGCTTCGGCTACGTCAGTATTTACGAGTGATTGGCACACGGTTGGACACGTTGAGCGCTAGGGATGAGTTCACAAGCCTAGAGAAATTTAGTCAACAAATTGAAAGTGTTAAACTCAGGTTGTTGGTTGTCAGATTTATCGGAGATGGTACTCATGGCGACGCACCCAAAGTAGAGTCAAGCTTGGCCGATGCGTTGAAGCTTTCGGTACCAACAACCCCGCCAATTTCTGCGCATGATGTGGTCATTGAACTGGCGACCGTTATTTCGAAAATCACGGATGCGCTGGCCAAAGACGGGCGGGGCTTTCCCCGAACCATGCATTCCGAAGTCTTGGATACAATGGCCCTGTTTACAGACAGCCAACTTGATCAACTGCAGCAAAAACACGCACAAAACAGCGTCATTTTTGCGCTCGAAAAGCTGGCATTGGCACAATTGTGTATCGCGGGAAGTGTCGCCTTGAAGCATGCGCAGACGATGGTTGATAAGGCCTAGACCCGCCTAAATCGCGCCCCAGCATTGAATTTCCCCTCAGGAACAACAAGTTCGCGCTCAAATAGATCGATCAAATGTGCCAACACGTTACGTGAGGCGGCTCCGTGCAGTAGCGGATTGATATCTGCGTACATATCAGCCGTCAGCTCAGCCACCGTGTGGGGAGCGCTTTGCAACCTTGCCATGATTTGGTCTTCTCGCCCCAATCTATGTGCTAACAGATAATCCAACATGTTGTGCGCTTCGAGCAATGGTGCACCGTGACCCGCGTAATAAGTGTGCTCAGGCCGACTTTGTAGCGTCTTCAGGCTCGCCATGAAGGCTGTCAAATCTCCGTCAGGGGGCGACACCAACGTCGAGGCCCAGCCCATCACATGATCCCCGGAAAACAGAGTATCGTTGCCCTCCCAAGCGAAACACAAGTGGTTTGAAAGGTGCCCGGGCGTGTGCACCGCGCTTAAGCTCCACTCTGCGCCTTTGATTTCATCAGCGTCTGCGACCAAAATGTCAGGTGTGAAGTTTGGGTCAATGCCTTCGGCGCCACCAAGGTTTCCGTCGATGGCGAGCTGGCTCATCAAATTGGACCGTGCGGCATTGGCAGGACCAAACCCGTAAACCGGTGCGCCTGTTTTTGCAGACAAAACCGCGGCCAGAGGGGAATGGTCAACATGCGAATGCGTTACGATAATATGGCTCAGGGTTTGCCCTTCCAGCGCTTTCTCGATGGCCATCAGGTGCGCGGGGTCGTCCGGTCCCGGGTCAATCACGGCGACTTCGGCTTCGCCCAGCAGATATGTCTGTGTGCCCGTAAATGTCATTGGGCTAGCATTGCCGCAGGCGATCACGCGCAACCCTTCCTCCAGCCCTAGAGGAACACCTACCTGCGGGGTGTGATCAGTTTGGAATGGTGATTTCAACGGCTTCTCCCTTGCCAGTCATCAAACATGCGCGTAACCCTGTTTAGGATATGAACTTCCAGTGGCTCAAGTCTTATATGCCGCGAAGCCTGTTCGGGCGCTCGTTGCTGATGATATTACTCCCCGTCGTTGTCCTGCAACTGGTGGTCGGCTTCGTATTTATTCAGCGACATTTCGCACAAGTTACCACTCAGATGGCATCCTCCGTAGCACTAGAGCTGGAATACGCTGCCGAGCTCGTCGAGGAAATGAACAGCATCGAGGAGGCGAGGGCCGCCCTGTCTTCGCTCGAACGCCCGTTCAACATCAGGTTGGAACTGGAATTGGGCGAAGCTATATCGCCTGAAGTCCGGTTCTATTTCTATGATGTATCGGGCCGAGCGCTGGTTACGAGCTTGCGAAACGGCATAGAGCGCCCGATTTCCATAGACTTGACCAAGTCAAACTGGACAGTTGAAGTGAAGATGCAAACTGACCGCGGAGCGCTTAATGCAACAGTTCCACGTAGTCGTGTGAGCGCACGAAATCCGCACCAACTGCTGATGTGGATGTTGTTGACAGCGATCATCATGACGGTGATTTCCGTGCTGTTTTTGCGAAACCAAGTGCGTCCGATCCGGCGATTGGCCGAAGCTTCCGAAGCATTCGGTAAAGGCCGCGTCGAACCGTTTCAACCCGCTGGTGCAACGGAGGTGCGACGGGCAGGGCATTCGTTCGTTGCAATGAGGGGGCGTTTGGAGCGCCAAATCGAACAACGGACCCAAATGCTATCGTCCGTAAGTCACGATTTGCGAACACCGCTCACCCGCTTGAGGCTATCACTGGAGATGAGGGACGAAGGCGAGGAAACGCGTCATATGCAGCAAGACGTAGAAGACATGGAGCAGATGCTGGACGTGTTTCTATCGTTTGCACGGGGCGATTCACTGGAAGACACAGTAACGGTTAACCCGCTGAACTTGCTCAATAAGGTGGTGGCAGATTGCCAGCGTTCGGGCCGCGATATTCATTTTGAATTCAACAACCAAACGCCGCAATCATGCAATGTGACTTTGCGGTCAGGCGCCGTTTCACGGGCGATCACAAACCTGGTTTCAAATGCGCTACGATACGGAGAACAAGTATCGGTAAACGCAACGCTCCTTGAAAAACACTTGCAGGTGATTGTCGATGATAGTGGGCCGGGCATACCTAAAGCAGAACGGGAAAGCGTATTGAAACCGTTTGTTCGTCTCGATCAGGCGCGCAATCAGGACACCAGCGGTGGGGTAGGCTTGGGGCTAGCGATCGTCGCTGACGTGGCCCGAAGCCATGGCGGCACTGTTCAATTATCCGAAAGCGAAAAACTGGGTGGGTTGAAGGTGATTTTCACGATCCCGCGCTAGCGGTCTGCAACCCTTTTCGCGCGAATATAGGCACAAACGCTCCAAGTCGGAGGCCTTGTTCAGGGTTGGAGGCGTTGCCGTCTAATGCACGCTTCTTCACGCCTTGCAAAATCGCGGCCATACGGAAGAAGCTGAAGGCAACATAAAAACTCATATCGGGGACATCCGTCAGGCCAGTGCGATTGGCATAGAGCTCCACGTACTCGTGATCTTCGGGAATGCCGAGCGCGCGGCGATCTACACCATCCAAGCCGCGGCCTTCAGGGCCGATAGGCATCGCCCATTGCATCAATTGCGCGCCAAGATCAGCCAAAGGATGGCCAAGGGTTGATAACTCCCAATCAAGTATTGCGACTAGGTCCGGTTTCGCCGGTGCAAAGAGCAAGTTGTCAATTCGCCAATCGCCGTGTACCAAAGACGCCTTGTTATCGCCTTTGGGAATGCTCTCGTCCAACCACGCGATCAGTTGGTCCATCTCGGGTATCACGTCAGTCTCGCTGGCACGATACTGGCCCGACCAGCGTGAGATCTGACGAGAGAAATAATTTCCGGGCTTCCCGTAATCTGACAATCCAACCGCGTCGACATCAACGGAATGCAGCGCGGCGAGGCCGGCATTCATCGCATCATACATGCCGCGACGGTCTTCCGGCGTCACATCAGGAATTCGCGGATCTACGAAATTACGCCCCTCTACGTGCTCCATCAAGTAGAACATGCTGCCAATAACACCTTCATCTTCGCACAGAAAGTGCATTTTCGGAACAGGCACGCCTGTGTCTGCAAGCGCCGACATTACGCGAAATTCGCGATCAACAGCATGCGCCGATTTCAATAGTACGCCAGGGGGCTTACGCCGTAAGACATATTTACCGGTGGACGACGTCAGAATGAATGTCGGGTTGGATTGCCCGGTCGGTGTTTTCTCGGCACTCAGCGGCCCGCTAAACCCGTCGATCCGACCAAACATGTATTTGGCAACGACATCAAGATCGAGCTGGTCGCTCATCTCAAACCTTCTCGTTTGTGTATTTCCGCAACTCAACCCTTGCGATCTGACGACGATGAACAGCGTCAGGGCCGTCGGCCAATCGTAGTGTGCGGACATGCGTCCAACTCGCGGCAAGGCTAGTATCCTGACTGATACCGGCGGCCCCGTGCATTTGCACGGCTTCATCGACGACCTTAAGCGCAACTCGTGGGGCCGCGACTTTTATCTGGCTAATCCACGGCGCCGCGGCGCGCGCATCGCCTTGATCCATCATCCATGCGGCTTTCAAACACAACAGACGCACCTGCTCTATCTCCATCCGGCATTCGGCGATGATGTCATAATTCGCGCCTAACTGCGCCAGCTTTTTGCCAAAAGCCTCGCGTTCCAACGATCTTTTACACATTTGTTCCAGCGCAGCTTCAGCATGGCCGATGGCTCGCATGCAGTGGTGGATACGGCCAGGTCCAAGCCGACCTTGCGAGATTTCAAATCCGCGCCCCTCGCCAAGAAGAAGGTCCGATATGGGGATACGCACGTCGGTAAACCGAATGTGCATGTGCCCGTGTGGCGCATCATCGTGGCCATAGACCTCCATTGCGCGGACAATTTCAACACCCTTTGCCGCGGCAGGAACCAGTACCATGGAATGCCGTTGGTGTTTTGCATCCTCGTCCGTTCCAGTCTTCACCATTACGATGTAAATCGCGCATCGTGGGTCGCCCGCACCCGAGGACCACCATTTTTCGCCGTTGAGCACATATTCGTCACCGTCACGAACACACGTCATCGACATGTTCGTCGCGTCAGATGATGCCACATCCGGTTCCGTCATCAAATACGCGGACCGAATTTCCCCTTCCAACAAAGGTTTCAACCAGCGTTCTTTGTGCTCGCTTGTTCCGTAGCGCTCAAACACTTCCATGTTGCCCGTATCAGGGGCAGAGCAATTGAAAACTTCGGCGCCCAAACGGGTTTTGCCCATTTCTTCTGCCAGATACGCGTATTCGACCGTCGTCAGACCAAAACCGCGTTTACTGTCTGTTAACCAGAAGTTCCAAAGACCTTTGGCTTTCGCATCATCCTTCAGGCCTTCAAGGATCTCGGTCATGCGCGCGGTGTATTCAAACCGGTTACCGGTTTTCCCGACTTCGTTGTGAAACTCTTCGTCCAGTGGCGCGATCTGGTTCGCTACCATATCTCTAACCTGTTTGATCAAAGGGCGAACCTTGTCGCTGATACCCAAATCCATAACCGTCTCCTGCGTTGCGTTTGCGAACAGTTTGGACAAATTATTAGGCGAACCGCAAGTGGTAGCTGAACAGTTACGCTGCGGAATCTGTATTCGACGCGGCGAAGCGGTTTTAGAACAACGCGTACTCCTCGTCCGGAATGCGAGTGATTTTGAACGCCTTGTGGGTTTTCAGAGCC
>CALCGO010000596.1 GCA_937901055.1 uncultured Rhodobacterales bacterium | reverse complement strand
AGCCACTTTTTTATGTTGCTCAGTCAACTACCGGCGAGGCAATGACTGGAACCGTATATTGGGTCTCCTTTCTACTTGGTTGTGCCATTATTGGCGGTGGTAATTCGCTTGTAGAAATATCGGTTGCTGTGGTTTTGGTCGCGCATGCGTTTGGCCAGTCCAACATCCACCAGCTTCTTTAGTGAATGCGAATACCCTCCGCCTCCTTTTTTCAACCCTGACTTTTCGATTATTGCTGTTGATGTCTGGTATTTATTCGTCATGCATTTGAGAAATAATGCGCAGCGCTCAGATATAATCACCTTCTTGGGCGGCCCCTTGCGATTGAAAACTTTCATCTCAATCACGTTGCTTTCGTCGCGCTTTGGTAAATTAGGACGCTTTCCCATCTTTGCCATGCGCTTTTCATAGGCCATAACTGTTTCACCCGGCAATGGCCGCATTGGCGCAGTGTCGTATGTGTCTAGTCTCATTTGTTGCTGCATTATCTTACCTCCTAAAATGGGATTTCGTCATCGAAGCCGCCGGCCGGGCCGGGTTCATACCCGCCGCCTGTGTTGCCCTGTGATTGGCCGTCGGATGGCTTGCTGCCGAGCATCACTAACTTACCGTCGAATCCCTGTAGAACTATTTCAGTGCTGTATTTATCGTTGCCAGCTTGGTCCTGCCATTTGCGAGTGGCCATCTTGCCAGAGACGAAAACCTTTGACCCCTTGCGCAGATATTGCTCAGCGACACGAACAAGACCCTCTTGGAAAATCGCGACCGAAATCCATTCTGTGCGCTCTTTTTTCTCGCCTGTGTTTTTGTCTTTCCATGTCTCGGAAACCGCAAGTCGCAGGTTGCAAACTTTCCCGCCGTTTTGAAAGGTCCGCGTTTCCGGGTCGGCCCCCAGGTTCCCAATGAATTGGCATTGATTAAGCATTTTCTAATTCCTTCCGTTTGAGTATGTGTTCTTTCCCGTCCTTGGAGTGCGCCGGGGCTATGGTGCTTTCCGCTGCGCCGACCATGAACTGGTCAAGGATTTTGCGCCCGTAGTTGTCCCAAGACATATCCTCGCGCACAAGGGCATGGCATTTTTTGTAGACGTTGCGCTGTAGTTCGTGGCTGAGAGGTTCTGGTATCATTTCTCAACCTTCATCTGTTCAAGAACTTCATTCCGTCGAGATTCAGCCGCCTTGATGCCGTGGATTACTGAGGTGTGGTCAACGCTGAGAACCCTTGCGATGTGTGACAAGCTGTTGCCCATCTCACGCGCCAGAAGCATCGCGGCTTGCCGAGGGTGGCTTATCTCGTGGGTTCTCGTCGGCAAGTACATGCTGCCCCTCGGAAGCCCTACAGCGCGCTCTGTCAGTGTTATGCAATCTTCAACTCGCATTCTCATTAACCCTCTCCGCTTTCAAATCCCGCAGCAGCATGGCCTTTTCCCGCTTTAGCGTGGCGTTCTCGGCTTGCAGTCGCTTTATCTCTGCGGCCTGCTTTGAGGCTTTGCTTTGAAGGGTTGATGTCATGGCGTTTCCTCCTTGTTCGCCTCACCCCATGCAAGAAGTGCCGAGCCTATGGCCCGCGCGTCCTCTGGCGCAAAATATAGCCAATAGCTCTGATCGACTTGCTTGCCGTTCATCTTATATGACCTATCGTAAACAACCTGCAACGACGGTTCGACCGTTTGCTCGTCGTCGATTAAAAATGATGCCTCGTCGATTAAAAATGATGCCTCAACCTCTGCCGAATAATATCGCAGCGAAAATGTTCCTAGCCCGCCACTGGACATAAACTCATTGAGTTTTGGTTCTTCTGTCATGTCAGCACTCCTATTTCTCTAAGTTGGGTTGATGTTACGAGTTTGCGGGTGAGCATTTCATCGGTAACGCTTTCCGTCAGAGAATGCATAGAAACGTACCTTCCGTTTTTGATGCTCTTAGCTAATGATGCAACCTTGTCGAAATTATCTTTCGGGTCTGGCGGTGGAGTTTCAGGGAAGTCCCGCCAACGTCCATCGACCAGCCAATTATCCGAGTATTGAACATATTGCTTAGAATTGCCTTTGTGTTCGTCGGCGTATTGCTTTGCTGATCTATTGATCCATTCCGGTGAAACACCATCAGCAACAGCCCTAGCGTAAATCTCTGAACTTTCTTCTTCATCCCGAGGTCTTGGGTGTACTTCCCAAAAACTATCAAAATATTCTGGTTTTGTGTGTGCGTCAGCACATGGTTCTATTACTGGTTCCCTTACAGGGTTAGGCGGCAAAATTTGCCGCTGGTTTTTACCCGTTTTTGCCGCTGGTTTTGACGCATTCTTGCCGTCGGCAGATTTTGCCGCTGGACGTTGTGTAAATCCATCCTCGAACCCCAACATGTAGCGGTCCGATAGATACGTTCCGCCTGTGCCTTTGCGCTTTATTCTCCGCACAAGACCGCATTCTTCAAGAAGATCCAGTTGGTTTCTAACGCTCCGCTCTGACATCTCGCAGTCAATTGAAAGCGTCTTCTGGCTGGGGAAGCATCCAAAATCAGGATTGTGACGGTCGCAAAGGTGCCAAAGGACAATCTTGGTTGCAGGCTTCAATCCGCGCTGCTTAATCGCCCAGTTGGTAGCGTTGTGGCTCATGATTTGTTTTGCCCTTGTGTTGGGCAGGGTTGTCAACAGGGTCCTCACCATGCTAAAACAACTCTGCATTTATCTGCACACACCTTACCGCCCACCTAGCGGAAAATCAAGACCAGTCCTTAACGGGGCTGGTCTTTTTCATTCTAAGCATCTAACGCTCGTTCAATTAATCCACCCCCATCACGGGGATGGCCTTGGTCGCTCATGTCGCCTCCCCTTCAAACAAATTGCCGAGAACGTCCTTGCCAACAC
>CALCGO010000595.1 GCA_937901055.1 uncultured Rhodobacterales bacterium | reverse complement strand
CCCGCTCAGCGATAGGGCAAACGCAGACGCCTTTTTCAAATTATCTACATTCAACCCGGTTTCATACTTCATCTCATGCAACATATTCACCACAGAGATCGTATCAACATTTCCTTTTGCACCTTCAGCATAGGGACAACCACCCAACCCACCGACCGCGGAATCGAATGTTCTAATACCTGCCTCCAAACAAACCTCTATATTATCAAGCGCGTTGTTGTTGGTGTCGTGGAAGTGTCCGGCAAGAATGCTTGCAGGCATATAATTCAGCATTGAACCAGTTAATCGTTGCGTCGTTTCTGTTGTTGCCGCCCCGATTGTATCACCAAGCGAAATTTCGTAACAGCCCATCTCAATTAGTCGCAAAGCAACCTGAATTACCTGATCCGGATCGATAGGGCCGTCATATGGGCAATCAGTAACACAAGATATGTACCCTCTTACCTTACACTTATCGATTTTTGCCTGTTCCATTATTGGCGTAAATCGCGAAAAACTATCCTCTATCGAACAATTGATGTTTTTTTGGCTAAAACCTTCGGAAGCCGACCCGAAAATTGCCACTTCATCTACTCCGGCATGAATAGCGGCCGCATATCCACGCATATTCGGCGTCAACGCCGTATACGCAGTTCCCTCTTTCCTCGAAATTCCTGCCATAACGTCCGCCGCATCGGACATTTGCGGCACCCATTTGGCGCTAACAAAACTCGTTGTTTCTATATGAGAAAACCCACAGCTCGAAAGCATGTCTACCAATTTAATCTTGTCTTCTGTGGCAATGAGGCGCTTCTGGTTTTGCAACCCATCTCTTGGACCCACTTCAAATACTTTTACATGATCAAGCATCGGTGTCCTCCAAGGTTAACAAAACCTCGCCGGCTTCAACCTGTTGCCCTGCTTCAACCAACACCTCGGCGATAACAGTATTGCGCGCAACGGTTAGCGAGTGTTCCATTTTCATCGCCTCGATAATTACCAAAGTATCCCCTGCATTTACTTCGGATTGGGGGGCCACGTTAAGCACTTTTACGATACCCGGCATAGGCGACAGCAACTCATTACCGGTGCTTTCGCCATCGTCATCTAGGTAATAACCAGTAATGATATCAAATACTTTGGGATCGTCATTCATGAATAGAGTGACTTTATCATCCCGCTTAAAGTACTGGACTGATTTTCGCTGCTCACCACTTGTCAGGGTAAGGGTATTCGGGGAAACCAAAGAAAATTCCAGATCCATACCTTCGGACGAATGCGAGATTGTGAAGGCCTTTGGTCCAATTTGCGTGACCAACATCTCGCGCTCTTCACCTCGTGCTGTCAGCCAAACAGACCGATTCAACGGCGTCCACAGACTCCAGCCGTTTATCGGGCGATCCTCCATCAGGTTTCCGGCTAATACAGCGGCAAGCGCCCAGTCGGCAATTGTTAAATCGCCCGCTACGACTAGGTCGTCCAAATCGCGCTCGATAAGGCCGGTATCTACGTTACCTACTTTGAATTCTTCGTGCGCACATAGCGCCGAGAGGAATGGGATGTTTGTGACGGTTCCAGAAATATTGCTTTCTGCGAGAGCGGCGCTCATGCGAGCGAGGGCTATCTCTCGGGTGGCACCCCATACAATAACTTTTGATATTATCGGGTCATACCAAGGCGTTATGGTATCTCCTTCGCGAATTCCACTATCTACGCGGGCCAGTGGAGACATGGACAGATAGTCGATGGATCCTGTCATTGGCAGGAACCCGGCTGGCACATCTTCAGCGTATATTCGCGCTTCAAACGCATGTCCGTTTAACGTTAAACTATCTTGCGCGGCTGGTAGAAGTTCCCCATTCGCCACTCGCATTTGCCATTCCACTAGATCCTGGCCGGTGATCATCTCGGTTACTGGATGCTCTACCTGCAAGCGTGTGTTCATTTCCATAAACCAGAAGCCGTCCGGTTTAAGACCGTTAGAAGCGTCAACGATGAATTCGATCGTGCCAGCGCCACTATAACCGATAGCTTTGGCACAACGGACAGCCGCTTCGCCCATTGCTGCGCGCATTTCTTCGGTCATTCCGGGCGCTGGGGCTTCTTCGATTACTTTTTGATGGCGGCGTTGTAAGGAGCAGTCGCGCTCGAACAGGTGGATGGCGTTGCCATGATCGTCGCCGAACACTTGTATTTCGATATGGCGCGGTGTTGTGATCCATTTTTCGATCAGACAATGTGCGTCACCGAATGCGGACAAGCCTTCGCGTTGTGCGCCTTCCAATGCGGCTCGAAAATCCTTCGGGTCGTCGACTTTTCGCATACCTTTGCCGCCGCCACCGGCACGGGCTTTGATCAGAACCGGGTATCCGATGTTTTCGGCTTCTTTTGCGAGGAAATCAGCGTCTTGGTTCGATCCGTGATAGCCGGGAACGATTGGAACACCGCTCTTACCCATCAATTCCTTAGCGGCATCTTTCAAGCCCATCGCACGAATCGCACTGGAAGACGGGCCGATGAAGCGAAGGCCAGATGCTTCTATTTTCTCTGCAAAATCAGGTGATTCCGAGAGAAATCCATAACCTGGGTGAATTGCTTGTGCCCCCGATGCCTTGGCGATTTCAATAATTTTGTCACCTTGGAGATAGCTTTCGGTAACAGCCGGAGGGCCAACACGCCAAGCTTCGTCAGCTAGGGCGACATGTTTGGAATGTGCATCGGCGTCCGAGTAGATCGCGACGGTTTTCACGCCCATTTTATGGGCTGTTTCCATAATGCGGCAGGCAATTTCGCCACGGTTTGCTATGAGGATCTTGTCAAACATATCGCCGTCCTACATCCGGAACACGCCAAAATGCGTGTCCTCTATTGGGTCGTTTAGTGCG
>CALCGO010000594.1 GCA_937901055.1 uncultured Rhodobacterales bacterium | reverse complement strand
CCGCACGAAGTTTATCGAGCGTCGGCGTGATCAACTCAATTTCCTCGTTCCCCATCGCACCTTCCTCACCTGCGTGCGGATTAAGCCCTGCGACCGCAATTCGCGGGGCCTCAATACCTAGATCTTCGATCATTGCTCTGTGCGTCACTCGGATAGTTTGCTCCAGTAGCTCGGCGCTCAGAACCTCTGGTACCTTGCTAATGGCTATATGGATCGTCACGGGTACCACACGCAGTCCCGGCGCACTTAGCATCATGATAGGACGCTCGACTTGCGCAAGGCTGGCGAGGTATTCGGTGTGCCCCGGAAAGGCGAAACCCGCGCCGTCGTGCAGCGCTTTCTTGTGGATTGGGTTGGTCGTAACGGCACAAGCTTGTCCCGATTGCGTTAATTCGACGGCACGTTTGATCATGGCCACGACTTCGACGGCATTTTGCCCACTAGGAACGCCCCCTGTTACGGGAGCACGCAAAGGGTGGTCAAGAACAGGCAGGGCGCTCGACATCACAAATGCCGCTTCCGTTGGGTCGCCTATGATCTTGGTGGGTACGTTGGATTTATCCGCCAAAGCCTGCATATGACGTGCTTCGGCAATCAGGAAGAACGGCAATTCGTCGTGCAAAGCCGCCCATGCTTTTAGCGCGATTTCGCCGCCAATTCCTGCCGGTTCGCCAAGAGTTAAGGCGACAGGTTTTTGGGTCATCGTTTCTCGATAATCGCGGTGCGACGTAGCTCCAAAAGGTAGCCTTCAGCAAGTTTGCCTAGTTTCTGGCCAAACAGGTTATTGCTAAGTTGGGCCTTTATTGGTTCGCTCAGGTCGGTCGTTCTATTGCAAAGCTGGATTAACAGAACGCTGTCACCGTTTGTGATAATCTCGCTTTTGCCAGGCATAAGACGAGCTAGCGACAGGGCGATGTCAGCTGGAACGCTATCGACCGAGGTTGGCCCGAACATGCCGCTAAGTGGCCCAAAATCGTCAGCGGAGGACCTGGCTGCACTGCATTCATCTAAGCCGCGTTGCATTCGGGTTGCACTGGCAATCGCACCGGACTGGCCGCTCAAATCGAGCACCGCGTATTCGACCGAGACAGTTTTTTGCAGCGCACTGGACACCGTGCGTGAGGCGATAACCTTCAACAGTATCACGCCGGTGGATACACGAACCGGATCTGAAACCTGTCCAGACGAAAGTCCGGCAACTTTTGCGGCAATCGCGGCAGGAAGGCGCTCGGGGGAAAGCCAGCCAATCTGTCCGCCATTAGCCGCCGTGCGGGAGCGGCTGAAATTCTGGACAGCGGCATCGAAGCTGGCACCGTTGTTTAGGTCGCGTGCAAGTCGTTCGGCGAATGCGATTGTCGCCGCCTCGCCGCGCTCCGAGAAGGGTAGGGCAATCTCGGCCAGCAGGACGGTTCGTTGTGTCACAGCGGCGGCTACATTGATCGCGTTATCCAGCTCGACACTTGTCGGGTCGGCGGCTTGACGGAAGCGGCGCTGCAC
>CALCGO010000593.1 GCA_937901055.1 uncultured Rhodobacterales bacterium | reverse complement strand
TGTTCTACATTCCCAAGATTGCTCTTTTGCTCGTTGTGGTCATGCTGCGACGTCGAGGACAAACCAAACCTGCCTTCTGAGGAAAAAACATATGAACAGCCATATCTTTCCGCGCCACAGCAAAATCAGCTTGCCGACTGCAGAACGCGGAGAGGGCTGCTTTATCTATGATACACTTGGAAAATCTTATTTGGATGCATCTGGCGGGGCGGCGGTGTCCTGCCTTGGACATGCACATCCCACGGTGATCAAAGCGCTTCACGCCCAACTTGACCGCCTGACCTATGCGCATACCTCCTTTTTTACCTCGGATCCTGCAGAACGTATTGCGGAGCGTCTGTGCGCCTTGGCACCCGAAGGGCTGGATCGTGTTTACCTTGTGTCGGGTGGTTCAGAAGCCATAGAGGCAGCGTTAAAGCTGGCGCGGCAATATTTTACTGAAGTTGGCGAACCTGATCGATGCAAGATCATCGCGCGTGAACAAAGCTATCATGGCAATACGCTTGGTGCTCTGGCTGCCGGGGGCAATCAATGGCGCCGTCAGCAGTTTTCTCCCTTACTGATCGACACACACCATATCCCACCCTGTTATGCATACCGTGGTAAAACAGAAGGAGAGAGCGATTTTGACTACGGACAACGGATAGCCAATGAGCTGGAAAATAAAATTCTGGAATTGGGTCCGCGTTCTGTTATGGCCTTTATCGCTGAACCTGTCGTGGGGGCCACAGCAGGGGCAGTCCCGGCCGTAGAAGGCTACTTCAAGAGAATTCGGGATATCTGCGATCGCCATGGCGTGCTCTTGATATTGGATGAAGTGATGTGTGGTATGGGACGTACGGGGCATCTTTTCGCCTGTGAACATGATGACATTACACCAGATATCCTGTGCATCGCCAAAGGGCTTGGCGCTGGGTATCAGCCGATTGGTGCGATGATGTGTTCGAAAAAAA
Source organism: uncultured Rhodobacterales bacterium (assembly GCA_937901055.1). Lineage (GTDB taxonomy): Bacteria > Pseudomonadota > Alphaproteobacteria > Rhodobacterales > Rhodobacteraceae > NORP23. The sequence continues at coordinate 719 of CALCGO010000593.1, read as the reverse complement.
TTTATGATTCTATTGAAAGGGGAAGTGGATTTTTTCAACATGGACATACCTATTTAGGTCATCCTATGGCAGCAGCGGCAGCGAATGCTGTCCTGGATGTTTTGGTAGAGCAAAATCTGTTGTCAGATGTGACGCCAAAAGGGGAGTATCTTCAAAACGCACTTTCGTTGAAATTTGGTCAACATCCCCATGTTGGCGATATTCGTGGTCGCGGTCTTTTTCGGGCGGTTGAACTCGTTGAAAACCGGCAAGAGAAAACCCCTTTTGATCCCGCACAAGGGGTGGCCAAAAGGTTGAAACAAGTCGCACAGAAAAATGGTTTATTGTGTTATCCAATGTCTGGAACAATAGATGGAAAACATGGTGATCATATTTTACTTGCTCCACCGTTTATCATTTCAGAAACAGAAATGGATCTTTTGATTGATAAACTGTCAAAGAGTTTGGACGAAGTTTTGGGCGAACTTGTTCCGCCCTCTCAAGGAGGATAGGATTTTTATAAATGCACCCAAGTGCATTTCTTGCCTAAGTCATGTCAGAATAAACCACCTTGCCCGACAGCATGCTGGGCATTAGCGTCTAAGCCATGTCCAATCCTGTATCCTTCCGCTGGTACTGTCAGATAAAACTAACTTGAGACGGGGCGGGCGGTTTCGTAGCCTCGCCGTATGACAAAACACTCCCCATTCAGGTACTTTAAAACGAGTCCTGAGATCATC
>CALCGO010000592.1 GCA_937901055.1 uncultured Rhodobacterales bacterium | reverse complement strand
TCAGCCGTTCAGAATATCAAGTTCAAACCAGCCCAGTGTAGCATGCCATGCCGTAGTTGCGTAGCATGTTATGCAGTGTGCATCCCTTAGTCTGCATTAACAGCACCGTGCGTGGGGCTTTGCCGGATTTGGCGAACCGTTGTAGCAATTCTGGTGTGGCGGATATCCGGCCTGTGCCGTTAACACGCACGACGGTGTTGGAGCCGGGCACGAGGAACATCAACGACACGCGCGGGTCGCGAACGATGTTTCGCAGGGTATCAAGCCTGTCATTGCCGCGCCAATCTGGTAGCGACAGCGTCTTATCATCTTCGATGAATACTACTTGTCCGTTGTCGCCGCGCGGTGTGCAATCCAGCCCTTCGTGGCCGACGGTTGCCAGTGCCACAAACGGGGACGCCTTGATGAACGCGCCGTATTCAGCCGTGACATAATTGGCTACTTTGACGAGCGACGGTGCCTTTGGCGTGCCATATAGCGCTTCGAGTTGTTCTATCGTTTCTATCAAAATACGGATGCTCCGGTTTCTGCGGGGCCAACGTTGCGACGGAAGACCTCGAACATTTCGCGGCCAGTGCCAAAGCTGTTGGCGGCAAGGTCTGCTGTGACTTTGGGGCGATCCAGCGCCCCTTCGGTTAGGACATCCAGGGTACCGTTGGCCGCATCCACCTTGATGATGTCGCCATCTTTCAGACATGCAAGCGGACCACCGACGAGGGCTTCAGGCGATACGTGGATGGCTGATGGAACTTTGCCGGATGCGCCAGACATGCGACCGTCAGTTACAAGCGCGACTTTCTGGCCGCGTTCCTGCATGATTGTTAGCAACGGTGTTAACGAATGCAGTTCCGGCATTCCGTTGGCTTGCGGGCCTTGGAAACGCACGACCACAACGACGTCTTCGGTCATCTCGCCAGCCTTGAACGCGGCTTTTACGGCTTCTTGATCGTGGAAAATACGGGCAGGGGCGGTGATGATATGTTTGTCTTTAGCAACAGCCGAAACCTTCATAACGCCGGAACCGAGGTTACCCTTCAAGTGCGAAAGGCCGCCGGACGTCTGGAATGGTTCTGCAACTGTTTTGAGGATTTTATCGTTGAGGGATTTGGCTGCGCCAGCTTCCCACTTCAGTTCCCCGTCACGCAATTTGGGTTCTTGCGTGTATTGCGCCAGACCTGTGCCGACCACGGTTTGCGTATCCGCGTGAAGGTGGCCAGAGGCAAGCAATTCACCAATCATATAGCCTGTGCCGCCCGCCGCATGGAAATGGTTAACGTCTGCGAGACCGTTTGGATAAACACGCGCGATCAGCGGGGTAATGGCAGATATTTCCGAGAAATCTTCCCAGTCCAGCACAATACCAGCGGCGCGTGCCATAGCCAGAAGGTGTATTAGAAGGTTGGTCGAACCGCCCGTTGCCATCAGCCCAACGATACCATTCACGAAAGCCTTTTCGTCGAGGATATCGCAAACGGGTGTGTATTCATTGCCAAGCGAGGAAATAGCGAGAGAGCGTTTCGCGCCCTCAATGGTTAATGCATCCCGTAGCGGTGTGTTGGGGTTGACGAAACTGGCGCCGGGTAAGTGCAATCCCATGAATTCCATCAACATTTGGTTTGTGTTGGCGGTGCCATAGAACGTACAAGTGCCGGGGCCGTGATAGCTGGCCATCTCGGCCTCTAGAAGTTCTTCGCGGCCAATTTTGCCTTCTGCAAACAGTTTGCGGACCGCGACTTTGTCATCGTTGGACATGCCGGTGGTCATTGGGCCAGCAGGCAAGAATACGGCTGGCAGGTGGCCAAACGTGGCAGCGGCGATTACCAAACCGGGGATGATTTTATCGCAAACGCCGAGATAAACAGAACTATCGAAAACGTTATGACTTAGACCGACGCCCGCCGCCATCGCAATAATATCGCGTGAGAACAGAGACAGCTCCATGCCCGCTTGGCCTTGGGTAACGCCATCGCACATTGCTGGCACACCGCCTGCGAATTGCGCGGTACCGCCGACATCGTTAGCAGCTTTGCGGATCAAGTCGGGGTAGCGTTCAAACGGTTGGTGCGCCGACAGCATGTCGTTATAGGCAGAAATAATACCGATGTTTCCAGCGGAGGTTTTCGCCAATGTTTCTTTATCGCCATCAGGGCTAGCCGCGAAGGCATGGGCAAGGTTGCCGCACGTCAAATGGGCGCGTCGCGGGCCTTCGTCACGCGCGGCTTTCATGCGCGCCATGTAGGCGGTGCGTGTGGGAATGCTGCGCTCGACAATACGTGCGGTTACGTCTGTTATTGTAGTTTGCATGGTCATACCTCGATTGGGCGCCAGCGACGGGCGTCGCGATGCATTAGGGCGAGCGAGCCGTCAGGGCCGGAACTGCCTTGGTCGTAGCGCTCGGGGTTTTCGCCTTCCCAGTTTGCGATGATGGGGTCGGTCCAGGCCCAGGCGGCCTC
>CALCGO010000591.1 GCA_937901055.1 uncultured Rhodobacterales bacterium | reverse complement strand
AGGGTCTTTGCTTATCTCGATGCAAGCCTCAGCCACCCCCGGAGAATACGCCCGCGATAAATCCCGCCCATTAGCCAAAGGTTTTGTCGCACGGATCTCCAGTTTTCCCGGTTTTGGAAACTCGTGGTAATCGAGCGCGGCTTGGCGGGCAGATTTCTGGCGTTCTTCGGTCAATTAAAGGCTCCTATGCTGATTTCAGGGCATAGTAGTGAGGTGCGACAATTTTGTCAGGTCGAAAAGGCTGGAACTGTTTCAATAATTTGTCCGCCGGATAAGTCGCAAAACTTTGTCCGCGGCATCGGGAATATTCGTACCCGGGCCGAAAATCGCTTTGATTCCATGTTCATACAGGAAGTCATAATCTTGCTGCGGAATCACCCCGCCACAAATCACCATGATTTCACCACCGCCAGCAGCCTTCAGTGCCTCGACCAGCTGTGGCGCCAAGGTCTTGTGACCCGCCGCCTGCGACGAAATTCCAATTACATGCACACCTTTGTCAACGGCATCCTGTGCCGCTTCTTCAGGAGTTTGGAACAAAGGACCAACGCTAACGTCAAACCCAATATCGGCAAACGCCGTGGCAATGACTTTGGCGCCACGGTCATGCCCGTCCTGCCCCATTTTTACGACAAGCATACGCGGATGACGCCCCTCGATTTTGGCAAAATCTTGCACGTCCTGCTGAATTTTCGCAAACCCTTCATCGCCTTCATAGGCATCACCGTACACGCCGGAAAGGGTTTTGACTTCGGCACTGTGACGCCCAAAAACCGTCTCCATCGCGGCAGAAATCTCGCCAACGGTTGCCCGTGCCCGCGCGGCATCAATCGCTAGCTCCAACAGGTTTCCATCTGATGCAGCCCCGAGCTCAAGCGCCGCAAGCGCGTTTTCACAGGCCGCCGTATCGCGCGACTCTCGAATACTATTCAGGCGTTTTATCTGCGACTCGCGCACCTGAGAGTTGTCAATTTCACGAATTTCAATCGGATCTTCTTGTTCAAGACGGAACTTGTTCACCCCAACGATTACATCATCGCCTTTGTCGACCGCCGCCTGCTTGCGCGCCGCGGCTTCTTCGATCCGCAACTTCGGCATGCCGGTGGCCACAGCCTTGGTCATACCGCCAATTTCATCGACTTCGCAAATCAGCTTCCACGCCTCATCCGCTAGTTCTTTGGTCAGGCTTTCAACATAATAAGACCCCGCCAGCGGATCGACCACGTTGGTAACACCCGTCTCGTTTTGCAAAATCAACTGCGTATTTCGCGCGATCCGCGCGGAAAACTCCGTAGGCAGCGCAATCGCCTCGTCAAACGAGTTGGTGTGCAACGATTGTGTGCCCCCCAGCGCTGCTGACATCGCTTCAAAGGCCGTACGAATAATGTTGTTGTACGGGTCCTGTTCCTGAAGGCTAACGCCCGAGGTTTGACAATGCGTCCGTAGCATCGACGATTGCGGTTTCTTCGGCTCAAATTCCGCCATGATCCGCGACCACAACAGACGTGCCGCACGAAGCTTCGCGGATTCCATAAAGAAGTTCATACCGATCGCAAAGAAGAACGACAAACGTCCAGCAAACGCATCCACATCCATACCCGACGCAATCGCGGCCTTCACGTATTCCTTACCATCCGCCAGCGTGAACGCCAGCTCTTGAACCAAATTCGCACCGGCTTCTTGCATGTGATAACCAGAAATCGAAATCGAGTTGAACTTCGGCATTTCCTGCGAGGTAAACTTGATGATATCCGAGACGATCCGCATCGACGGTTCAGGCGGATAAATATACGTGTTGCGGACCATGAATTCCTTCAAAACGTCGTTTTGAATCGTTCCGGTTAGTGCAGCACGGTCAACGCCCTGTTCCTCGCCCGCGACAATAAAGCTGGCCAAAATCGGAATAACAGCCCCGTTCATCGTCATCGAAACTGACATTTTATCCAGCGGAATACCATCGAAAAGAATTTTCATATCCTCGACGCTGTCAATCGCCACACCGGCCTTGCCAACATCGCCAACCACACGCGGATGGTCACTGTCATAACCGCGATGCGTCGCCAGATCGAATGCGACGGACACACCCTTTTGGCCCGCAGCCAGACCTTTACGATAAAAAGCATTGCTTTCCTCAGCGGTGGAAAACCCCGCGTACTGCCGGATCGTCCAAGGTCGCCCAGCGTACATCGTGCCACGCGGGCCGCGCGTATATGGTGCAATTCCGGGCATTCCGCCAAGGTGTTCAACCCCGTCCAGATCATCCGCAGTATAAACCGGCTTAACGGCGATCCCTTCGGGTGTGTCCCACGTCAAATCATCAAGCGGACGGCCTCGAAGTTCTTTTTCAGCGAGGTTTTTCCAGTCGTCAGAATTATTGCTCATGGCGTGTCTCACTATCGTTTCTGAGGTGCAAATCGGGATTAATTCGGGATAACGCTGCGGAATGACGGAAAGTTCTGCCGCAGCTATTAGAATCTACTAGGTAAGTGCTTATGTCTTGGGGAACCGGAGGAATTATGCGTAAATTCAGTTTACTAACCTTGTTGTTTTCGCTCTTCGCGGTTTTCACCGTGGCACAAGAAGCAACCGATCCGCTTGCGGAATATAAGTGGGTTGCGCGCCCGCTGGTTATTTTTGCTGAATCTCCATTTGATCCGCGGTTTGTTCTGCAAATGGAAATGCTCGCGGAAGATCCGGATGTGTTGGAAGAACGCGACGTTGTTGTTCTTACCGACACCGACGTAAGCGCATATGGGCCGCTTCGCGAACGCCTAAGACCATATGAATTTACCATCGTTCTTCTGGACAAAGAAGGAAATGTAGTCTTGCGAAAATCCACACCGTGGACCCCGCGCGAGTTGTCTCGTGCGATTGACAAGCTGCCAATTCGAAAAGACGAGATCGACCGCTTGTAAGGTGTTTCCAACCCTACATCATTCGTCCGGATGATATTCAGATCTGCGAACATCGGTCTATTCGAACTCCATGATAACATCGTCAACCGCCAGACTATCACCAGCGGCAGCATTGACCTTCGTCACCACAGATTTCTTCTCTGCCCGCAAAACGTTTTCCATTTTCATGGCTTCGACTGTACAAAGCACTTGGCCTTCCTGAACTTCGTCACCGACTTCTACAGCCATTGAAACGATCAGGCCCGGCATCGGGCAAAGTAACAGTTTCGACGTGTCCGGTGGCAGTTTTTCGATCATGTGTTTGGAAGGTTCAAACAGGCGCGGCGTGCGAATGATGACGCTCAAATCCGCACCGCGATGACGCATCCGGAACCCTCCGGAAATCTGGCCGACCTTGGCAATAACCGCCTCGCCAGACACATCTAGATGCACCAAACCCTCGCCGGGTTTCCAGTCAGACATCACACGGTGGCTCGTCCCATCTGCGAATTCCACAGTGGAACCATCACGGTCCGCAGCAACTTTCACCGGCAGATCAACACCACCAAGCGAGATCACGAAATCCGTACCTACTTCGCGTTCATGGTTATCCATCCGGCCAGACACCCGCGCCGCACGGATTTCGGAAACACGGTGCATCGCAGAGGCTCCCGCCGCCAATTGTTTCAATATGTCTTCGGATAAAACCGCACCCTCGAAACCTTCGGGGTACTCTTCCTCGATAAACGCGGTAGAGATGTTGCCAGTTACGAACCTTTCATGATCCATCACGGCAGACAGGAATGGTAGGTTGTGGCCAATGCCCTCTAACTCAAATTCATCGAGCGCGTGGCGCATTTCCGCAATCGCAGTCGCACGGTCAGGCGCCCACGTGCATAACTTGGCGATCATCGGATCGTAATACATGGATATTTCGCCACCCTCGTAAACGCCAGTGTCGTTTCTTACGGCGCGGGTATCATCCGCCATTTCCGCAGGTGGGCGATATCGTGACAAACGTCCAATGGAGGGCAGGAAGTTGCGATACGGGTCTTCGGCATAGAGACGGCTTTCGATAGACCAACCGTTGATGCCGATGTCAGACTGCTGCATCGAAAGCTTCTCGCCATATGCAACGCGGATCATCTGTTCCACGAGGTCAATGCCGGTGATCAGTTCGGTCACAGGATGTTCAACTTGCAGGCGGGTGTTCATCTCAAGGAAGTAGAAATTCGATTCAGAATCCACGATGAATTCCACCGTCCCTGCCGAACAATAATCGACGGCCTGTGCAAGCGCCACGGACTGTGCACCCATCGCCGCGCGGGTTTCTTCATTCAGAAACGGCGACGGAGCCTCCTCGATCACCTTTTGCTGGCGACGCTGAATGGAACACTCCCGTTCGTTCAGATAAACGCAGTTGCCGTGCTTGTCGCCCAGCACCTGAATTTCGATATGGCGGGGTTGGGTGATAAACTTTTCAATGAAAATCCGGTCATCGCCAAATGATGCCGCCGCTTCGTTCTTGGAAGATTGGAAGCCTTCGCGCGCTTCCTCGTCATTCCAAGCGATCCGCATGCCCTTACCACCGCCACCAGCCGACGCCTTAATCATCACCGGATAGCCAACCTCATTGGAAATCTTAACGGCTTCTTCCGCGTCCTCGATCAAGCCCATGTATCCAGGAACAGTGGTAACCCCGGATTCCTTCGCCAGCTTTTTAGACGTAATCTTGTCGCCCATCGCTTGAATCGCACCAACTGGTGGTCCGATGAAAGCAACGCCAGCGGCCTCAAGAGCCTCGGCGAATTTCGGGTTTTCGGACAGGAAACCATAACCCGGGTGTACCGCTTCGGCCCCAGTTTGCTTGATGGCATCCATGATCTTGTCGATCACGATATAGGATTGGTTGGCGGCAGGCGGGCCGATATGCACTGCTTCGTCCGCCATACTTACGTGCAAGGCGTTCTTGTCAGCGTCGGAATACACCGCCACCGTTTTGATACCCATCAACTTTGCAGTTTTGATAACACGACAGGCGATTTCGCCACGGTTTGCGATCAGAATTTTCTTGAACATGGTTTTCCCCGTCTATGCTTTAGACAAACAAAAAGGGATGCGGCGCGCAGGCAGCATCCCTTTGATAATTTCGAAACTGCGCGTTGGCGCAGCGTGTAGTCGACTAGTTGTTACAGATGTAGCCTTCTTCACAGGCGATAGCGCCCACAGTGCCAATTGCTGCCCCCGCGAGGACATCTCCGCCGACCAATGCCGCTCCAGCAGCACCGAGCCCAGCACCAAGCCCGAGGCTTTGGTTGTAAGTGTCACATCCTGACAAAACGATTGCCGCCAATGCGAGAGCAATGAACTTTTTATGCATTTTACTTCTCCTGTATTTCTTGGTCGACGGTATCCCCCGCCCGATACTGCAGTATCGTAGCCGCAATTAGAATCCATCGCTACATGAAGTTTCGCGCAAGCGGTTTTCCACCTATCCAGAAGCATTACGAACCCGCCTCTAGATCGATTTGCGGGAAGTTCTTACGAATTACGTCAAGATCCAACTGCAGCATCGCCTCGTAGTGCGCATTATCAAACGGGTCTTCGCCAGCAACGATCTCGCGGTCGAACAACCAGTTGATCCGCCCTGCATCAAGATTCCCGCGTTCAAACGGCTCATCGCCGAAATACTGCCAAAGAGCCTTCAAAAACAGCTCGTCCGCCTTGCGGTCAACTGCACGGCGATCCCGATACCGTTCGCGCGGAACCAACGGCGTCACGCCTTTGGTGGCGGGCCGTCGAATGGTAAATTGCGCGTCTGAACTGGGCATACGCCCCGGGAACCCGCGATGCTTAAGCATGTAAAGTTGTGCCATGTCGTCCTCACAAAGGAATGTTGTCGTGCTTCTTCCACGGATTGCTAAGCTGTTTGTTACGCAGGCTGGCAAAAGCGCGGGCGACGCGAACGCGGGTGTTCCGCGGCATGATAACCTCGTCGATAAAGCCACGCTCGGCAGCAACGAACGGGTTGGCGAAGCGATCCTCATAGTCTTGTGTGTGGGCGGCGATTTTTTCTGCGTCACCCAAGTCCGATCGGTGGATAATCTCTGTCGCACCCTTAGCGCCCATCACAGCAATCTCGGCTGTCGGCCATGCATAGTTGAAATCACCACGCAGGTGCTTGGAGGCCATAACGTCATACGCCCCGCCATAAGCTTTACGAGTGATCACAGTAACCTTTGGCACCGTAGCCTCGCCATAGGCAAACAACAATTTCGCGCCGTGCTTGATGACACCGCCATATTCCTGCGTCGTCCCGGGCAAGAACCCCGGCACATCAACCAACGTCAGAATGGGTATTTCAAAGGCATCGCAGAACCGTACGAACCTTGCCGCTTTGCGGCTAGCGTCAATGTCCAGACACCCTGCCAGCACCATCGGCTGGTTAGCCACAACACCAACGGTGGAACCTTCAAGGCGCACAAAGCCCGTCAGAATATTCTTGGCAAATTCCTTCTGAATTTCAAAGAAATCCCCTTCATCCGCCAGCTTACGCACCAACTCGTGCATGTCATATGGGGCGTTGGCATTATCCGGGATCAGGGTATCAAGGCTGTTTTCAATCCTTGAATGACTGTCAAAATAGGGCCGCACCGGA
>CALCGO010000590.1 GCA_937901055.1 uncultured Rhodobacterales bacterium | reverse complement strand
TCCCCAATTCAACGCCGTTTCCGGAAGGGCCACCCTGGTTGGGCTGTTTGATCTGCGGTATCTATTAGCCACCGACGACCTAGAGTTTTGAGCATAGATGCGAGGGTCTTCATTTGCCGCTAATGAGAATGCTTCGCGGTCCCAACCTCTAGGTAAATTTATCGCAATGTGGGTTGTGTCGTAACCCTGGCTATATGGGCGCGCTCTAGTCTTATCTACCGCCACCAATGAGGTCAGTCGTGACACCAGTCCATATTCAAGAGCGGTGGACAGAAGTTCAGCCTCCAAGTTCTCTTCACCAATTGAAATGGCCATATCGGGGCTCATGCTCAAGCTTTCCAAACTGGATATTTTCATCCGAGCCCACAGTTTTGCTACACCTTCACGAACCGGAGTATTGAGGGCTGGAGCTATTAGTCGCCAAGGTGAACCTCCACGCATTCCCGTAATTACAACACTTCCTATCTGAGAGGTGGTTTTGAAGGAAATAGCCATTGGATCGCCCGCGTATAAATCTGGCAGAGGATTGGGATATTGCTCAAGCACAACTCCGTCAGGGAGTTCAATCTTTAGTCCGGTAATTGCAGGACTTTCGATCTTGGCAAATAGTTCCGTCATTCTTTCGCGCACTTCATTCAAGTCGCCTATGAAGATATGTGATCCACGCCCCATTTCTGCAGCCTTGGTCATAAAGTAGCTGTTGGGAGCTGAGCCAATACCCACAGTGAACAAGCGGCTTCGACCGAGCTTTCGTTGGATCAGCGCAAACATAGCAGCTTCACCGCTGACGCTGCCATCGGTCATGAATATCACCTGGCGTAGCCTACCATTATTAGGCGTGGCATCTTGCAAGGCGTATTCTAAAGCTGGAAGCATATTAGTTCCGCCATCAGCTTTAATATTGCGGAGCTTAGAAACCACTTCGGATATATTTGCAGGTGTAGCTGATATTGGGGCTGGGGAAACGTATGTATACTCGTGGTTAAAGAATATTACATTGAACGCATCTTCAGGCTTTAGGCGCAACAGAGCCAATTCCAAACCCTGCTTAGCCTGCCTAATCGAAGTGCCGCTCATTGATCCCGATATATCAAGAACAAAAATCACTTCTCGTGGGCTAGGTTCGGTTTCCTCAAAGGCGGATGGTGGTGTAAGTGTTAGTAGGTAATGATCCTCTCCCGCCACCTGTTCAGTAAACAGCGATGCGTAGACCTCTTCTGACCTTGGCTTCCAGCGCAACACAAAGTCACGATCTGCAGGTACAGCACCATCTAACTCGACCCGGGCACTGCTAAGGCTTGAGTTGTTGACCTTCACCGTATGAAAGGGGCTTTCAATTTGGCCAATGTCAAAGCTGGCTTCTAGATTAACGTTGATCACAACTGGATTATGTAGCGAACCATCAGCGTACACCAGTGGTGCGTTGCTGTAATTTACATCTGAGCCGCTTACCTTAAGAACACCACCTTCAAAAGTGACGTCTTGGCCGTCAATGTCCTGGATGTATCGTGGCGACACAACAAGCGGCATACGCAATTCCCACATTCCATCTTTGGGAGCTATGTATTGCTGAAACTCAATTTGAATAATGACGGTTTCATTGGGACCAATATTTGCGACCGAGTTTGTGAACAGGTTCGGTTGCTCTTGTTCTATTAGTGCCGCACCTTGGCCCTCAGCTTTTGCCACTTCGTAAATGGCTCGGGCCTCCTCGCGTTCTTTTATTACCCCTTCGATCAAGCGCCCCCCAATACGCATGCGAAGTGTGTCTACCGCAGAGTTCTCTGGTAGCGGGAACTTGTATATACCCTCAACCCACTCATTTGATGTGTTCACAAACCTATGGGTTAAGGACACCCTTGCAATTGGGCCTGTGACGCTAACGTCAATTTTGGTTGAAAGCAGTGGGGCGAGTAACTCCAAGCCACTTTCCTCAGACAATAGGTTTAGCTGTCCGCGGCTAATCTCGCCATTCTTCTTAGCGGGTGTGGCTGTTGCAAAAGCCAGGTTGGGTAATAGTAAAATCGAAACTGCCGCTATTAGTAAATATCTCATTAGCGGCCTCCCATTTCTTTTATTGATTGGGACAGCTGCTTTTCCATGACAGGTGGCTGGTGGCAAATGGCCCGTTCTTTGTTGCTACATGGGCGGACAAAAAGGCAGTGCCGCAAGTAGCGGTATCGAATTATCCAGGTTTTTGCGGTTATGTTGTATCTACGGGCCATATTCGCCTCCCATTAGCTGGTGAAAGTTACTGCTCGACAGCGTTTGTCGCCGTTCAAGGAATAACTACTCAGCTAAAGTGCAGATAAGTGCGCCTAGATGTGCATAAACTCAGGAGAGTTGTGCAGAAATTGTGATGACTGAACGTTTAAACCAAGTTTCTACTTACAAATACGGGTGCGTATAGCTGTCATATCAACAGCCTCTTTCGTTGACAGCGCCAGCCCATAAAACGTCATGATACGTGTAAATCGCAATACGTATTGGCACTGAAACTTGAGGTTTGGGGGGAGCCATCCCAATGCTATGAACGCGGGTCCATCATCATAACCTCAAACCTGCCATTTGATGAATGGACAGAAGTCTTCGGATCAGAACGGCTCCCCTCACAAAAACCGCATCGGAATGCGGCAGGCTCATCACGAAGAAGTGGATC
>CALCGO010000589.1 GCA_937901055.1 uncultured Rhodobacterales bacterium | reverse complement strand
GATGGGGCCAGTGGCGACATCTATCAACGCATTCAAAGAGTACCAGACGAACGAGGCGTGGACTTGGGAGCATCTGGCTTTGTCTCGGGCAAGGGTCGTCGCAGGCGACGAAGGTTTGGCAGTTGCGGTACGCGATGCGATGCGCGCCGCGCTTTGTCAGCCGCATGATCGAACCAAGGTGATTGGTGACGTTCAGGAGATGCGTGCCAAGCTGGCAGAGGAAAAGGATGATAACCCGTGGGAAATGAAGCATGGTCCCGGATGGTTGATGGACATCGAGTTGGTGTTGCAAACCGGTTCCGTATTGTACGGAATAACAGGGATAGAACGGCCTGCGGATATGCTGCCGGAACTGGTTGTGGCCGGTTGGATTTCGGCTGAGCAGGCGGGTTCAATTGGGCAAGCATTACGGTTATATATGAGCATTCAACAGGTAGCACGGCTGGCGGTCGGCGGGTCCGTTGATCCTGAGAGTGCGGGGCGCGGGTTCCTCGATTTGTTGGTGAGTGTTGCGAAAGTTGACGATATTACCGCGTTAGAGGTCTTGTTAAAGGATACAGCCGCTAGGATGGCGGCTATTATTGACGAAGTGCTAACGGTTTGAATGGAGAGTACGATGGCTGAACATGGATGCTGGCTGGATTTACCGTCGCCTCAGGTTGCGGAAATTATGGCGCAAGCCGGGTTCGATTTTATTGTTGTCGATCTTGAGCACGGCCCAATGAGTGTTGAGACCGCGCAGGTGCAAATGATGGCGATCGGAACGCAGGCGCATGCAATCGTTCGGGTGCCGGAGGGGACAGAAGCGTGGATCAAACGAGTGCTGGATGCCGGTGCTGGCGGCGTTATGGTGCCCAAGGTTGAGAGTGCAGCGCAGGCCGCGGAGATCGTTTCGTGGGCTTTTTACGCCCCAAAAGGTCAGCGCGGGGACGCGCGGCGGGTGGTTAGAGCTAGTGGTTGGGGGCTGAATTCCGAAACGTATAAAACCGATTGGAACACCGATGGCGTCGTTTCTGTACAGATCGAATCTGTGGCGGGCCTAGAGAACCTCGAGGCGATTGCATCTGTTGAAGGCGTTACACAGTTGTTCTTCGGTTCATCTGATTATTCTGCAGATGCAGGGGTGTCGATTGACAGTGACGAGACGTTGGCAGCGGGGGCCATGGTGGCTGCGGCCGCTAAGGCACACGGATTGCAATCCGGATCAGTGTTGTTTCCACAAGGCACACCTCAGGTTCTTGCAAAGCTGGGATTTACACATATTGCGGTGGCAGGCGACGTTGCGGCGTTGCGTGATAGTTTTGAGGGGAGTTTGCTAGATGCAAAAAGGTGATTTGGCGTGTGACCCGCGTGGCCTGATTTATGAGGCTTACCGGATTGACGGTATCCTGGAGGTGTCCTGTCGTCCGATATTTCTGGACTGGGCTTTGGGTGTGCCAGCTGGTGAAGATACGGTCGCACATATCAAAACGATGTTGGATCACTACGGGCCGGATTGGCCGGACCATCCGATGACCGGGTTGCTGCGTGCGGGGCTGGACAAGATGGCGACGCCGGTTCGACGTAAACGGCGGTGATTTTACCGTCTACGTCGATCGTGGGCGTGCGGTGGTTCAACTTTGCAGCGCGTCTAGAACCCTAATCCAGCTGCGCGTGCCTTTTTCGAAGCTGCGTATATCGTATTTTTCGTTGGGGGAGTGGATTTGGTCATCCTCTAAACCAAAGCCGATCAATATCGAGTCCATGCCGAGGATTTCCTGAAAATGGCCAACGATCGGAATGGAGCCGCCCATACCGATAAACATAGCGTCATTGGGCCACTCCTCGCTTAAGGCATCGCGTGCGAGGACAAATTCGGGTGCTTCTACGGACAAATTTGTGGCCGCCGCGCCGTCTTTCGCGCGGAACGTGACTTCGCAATCTGGCGGCAGGTTATCGCGGATGTATTTGCGAAACGCTGCGCTGATGGCATCCGGGTCTTGTGTGCCAACAAGACGGAAGCTGACTTTGGCGTGGGCGTCTGCTGGCAAAACGGTTTTGAAACCTTCGCCTGTGTAGCCGCCATTAATGCCGTTGATGTCACACGTCGGGCGGCACCAGATCTGCTCCATCGCTGTGTATGCATCTTCACCTGCGGGGGTGGTTAGACCAACATCACCAAGGAACCCTGCAACGTCAAAGTTCAGCGCATCCCATTTTGCTTTAAGCGAATTGCTAATTCTTGGCACACCTTCATAGAAATCCGGCAGGGTCACGCGGCCCGTTTCATCGTGCAAACCACCAAGGATGCGGGTTAGCACGCGGATCGGGTTGATCGCGGGGCCACCGTAAGATCCGGAATGCAAATCACGGTTGGCCGCGTGAATCGTGAAATCTTCGGCGACAAGCCCGCGCAACATGGTCGTGATGGCGGGGGTATCGGCATCCCAAAGGCCGGTGTCGCAAACCAGCGCGAAATCAGCTTTCAGCTCGTCCGCATGTTCGGTCAAAAACGGGACGAGGGATGGCGACGAGCTTTCTTCTTCGCCCTCGAACAGGATAGAGATATTGCCCGGCAGCTCGCCCGTGACGTCTTTCCATGCGCGGCACGCCTCGACGAATGTCATTAGCTGGCCTTTGTCATCGGACGCCCCACGAGCACGGATGACTTTGCCCTTCGGGGTGTCCTCGATCACGGGATCGAACGGAGGGCGATTCCACAGGTCCAACGGATCAACCGGTTGCACGTCGTAGTGGCCATAGAACAGCATGTGACGCCCTTCGCCCCCGGAGTGCGCAACAACCATCGGGTGGCCCGATGTGTCGCGCCGCGAGGCTGTGAAGCCGATTTCGTTTAGCTGTGCCACCAGCCAGTCGGCGGCGTTAACGCATTCATCGGCATATGCCGAGTCGGTCGAGACGCTCTGAATTCGCAGCAGTTCAAACAGGCGTTTGAGGGCATCTGGTTGGCTGTCGTTCGCTTTGGCGAGGATGGCATCTAGGTTAGACATTGGGTGCTCCGATAAAAAAGGGCGCCAGATGGGGCGCCCGTAAAAGTCTGATGTGGAAACGTTATTTGAATGGGTCGCTTCTGTCTATGCCTGCGAGTATTTGGCGTTCGCAGCTGCGGTGTTGGTTCAAAGTTGCGGTCGTTCCGCTTAAAGAGAAACGCGTTATTTCCTGCCCGTTTGCATTGCGTAAATAGAGGGTGTTTCCTGCGCGCACCTCACCGAAAAAACGTGTCAGGGTGTCGCTTGGTGGCG
>CALCGO010000588.1 GCA_937901055.1 uncultured Rhodobacterales bacterium | reverse complement strand
CTGACGTCAGACACAAGTTTCATCGACAGGCCCCTTGCAGGCACCCCAACATTGCCAGATTTATCCTGAATTTGCGTGCAGGCAAGGGCAAAGGGCGCGGTTTCAGTGGCACCCAAAGAGGTGGCGAGCAGCACGTCGCGCCCAGTGGTCTTGCGCGCAATGGCTTGCAGCCGGTCCCATGTTTGTTGTGACAAGCCGGCGCCGGCGTAAAACATCATTCCCAATTTGGAAAAGAACGTCGCTGCCAAATTTGCATCACGTTCCAGTTCTGGCACCAAAAGGTCCCAGCCAATCGGTACGTTGAAATACCAAGTGCATGCAATTTCCTTCATATTGCACAGGGTTTGATCGATTTGCCCAGGAACGGGACGGCCATGGTCAATGTAATAGGATCCGCCGTTTGTGAGCGCGAGATAAAAGACCTTATTGCCCGCGGCTGTATGGTTCCATGGCGCCCAATCGAGCACCACTGGAGGCTCTTTTTCCAAATACCTGTAGCAATCGCGTACCATCGCTTGCATGGCGCAGATCATGCCATTGGTGTTTATCACCGCTTTGGGCGCGCCGGTGGAGCCAGAGGTAAAGAGGTATTTCACGACATCATCTGCGCAGATGGCAGCGCGCGCGGCATCCGCCCCCTTCGGATCATAGTTTAACAGGTCTTGGTATTGTAACGCGTTGGGCTGACCAGGCGTGACGTTCATTACCTGACACTCTGAGGGAAATGCGGCCAAAATGGCGGGTGCGAAAGCTGCGCCATCATCGGCAAACACGGCGCCTGGCAGGAGGAGCTGTGCAATATCCTTCAACTTTTTATGGTCTTGCGACAGCAGGGAATAGGCTGGAGACACCGGCGCATAGGGAATGCCAACATAGAGGCAGGCCAATCCCATCACCGCATGGGCCAAGCTATTTTTTGACAATATCACGAGTGGTCTGTCTGCGCAAAGCCCCAGTGCAAGCAAAGCGGATGCCACACAACGGGTTTGATGAAGTGCCTCAGCATAGGTGATGGTTTCCCATTGCCCCTGCTCATCGCGGCATCCCAGAAAAATCGTATCCGGCGTGTCCGCCGCCCATTTGTCGAGGTAATCCGCAAGGGTCGGCAAATAGCCCATCAAGGGATCAGCATTGGCCATTAGAATTGTGCCATCGGGGCGATGCGTAATGTTAAACTCTGGTGTCCAAAAATCACTCACCATATACACCTCTTGCCAATCGCGCTAGTTTTGGGAGGGGGCGGCTGGGTCCCTCGCCCAAAAGGTGCACTTTATGTCTTTTGATATCGGATTTTTTGCAAAATCGATATCAATGCTTCTCGTTGACCCGCATCAAGGCCGCCCAACAGGCGGGCCTCATGGGCTTGGACTTTGCCAAGGGCAATCTTATATGCCTCTTCGCCAGCCGGCATTAGTTGAAGCGCCTGTCTGCGCCGGTCTTGCGGCACAGGTTTACGGATTACATAGCCTCGACCTTCCAATTCATCAATCATGGCGACGATGCCGGATCTTTCAATACCCAATTGACGCGCTAAAGCGCTTTGGGACAGGCCGGGATGTGCTTTTACCAAGGCCAAAGCCGAGAACAGCCGCGGGGAGAGATTGTCGTGTTTAAGGGCGCGGCGAAAATCATCGCTCACCGTGACATAGGCTCGTTTGAGATTGTAACCGATCAGACCTTCGAGATCCGCGCTCGGATGGTGTTCTGGTATCTTCGTCATGCCTGGCCAAAAAATTATTGCCAAACATATATAATAAATTGTTATATTGGTAAACAGTTTTCAAGAGAAAGTTCATAGGATGTTGCCAGAGCCGAAGTTAGAGTTTTTCTGTGATCTGCAAGTTGAACTTGATCCTATTCGTGAGCTGGGAGCGGGTCGTGCTGGGCAGCGGCGCATAATTCCGATCATTGGTGGCCGAGCTTCTGGCCCTCATTTCAGTGGTAAGGTTCTGAACTTGGGCGCTGATTGGCAAACGATTTTTGCCGATGGCCTCGCCGAGCTTGACACGCGCTATGCGATTGAAACGGACGATGGTGCTACGATTGAAGTGGTCAATTACGGGTTTCGCCACGGACCGCCAGAGGTGATTGCAGCGATTGGGCGGGGAGAGAAAGTTGCACCGGACCAATACTACATGCGCACCCATGCCCGTTTGGAGACCGGGGATGCACAATATGCCTGGATGAACAATTTGTTGTTTGTCGGCGTTGGCGCGCGAGAAGCGTCAACCGTCGTGCTGAAGCTTTACACCATCAAATAGGCTGTGCGGCACTGTGCCTTGCAATTCTCATGAATAGGCTTTGTCGATCAAACTGGCAGCACGCTGCAATCTGTGGTTTGCAAGATGCGCATAGCGCTCTGTGGTGGCTGATCGCGAATGTCCGAGGAGCTTTTGGACCTCGTAGAGTGTTGCCCCGTTGTTGACGAGCGTGCTGGCAAAGCTGTGGCGCAAATCGTGAATGCGCATGTTCTGCAAGTCAAGTTCATTGCGAATTCTATTCCATTTGTGGAAAATGCATCGATAGGGTTTATATGTTTGAGGATTCACAAATAACCATTGCATGATATGACCATGTTTTTTGAGCTGTAATTTTTCCGCTCTCTGTATAATTTCAATTGCTTTTCCATTGAGAACAATATGGCGCGGCTTGCCGGATTTGGTGATCGGCACATACCAATCTTTGTCACCAAGATTTATGTGCTGCCATTCGGAATTCATGGCCTCGTGTCGACGCGCGCCGGTGTACATCAGAAAGCCAATTAACAGGACAACCTCATCTTCGCCGTTCATGTGAACAAAATCACGCAGGCGGCGAGCCTCGTTCGGTTTCTTTCAGAGCGTCGAAGTATCCACCGGCGTGGGTTGCGGCTTTGGTCAGATCACGTCCCGCCGACTTCTGTTCCACTAAGAGAACACGTGGCC
Organism: uncultured Rhodobacterales bacterium; assembly: GCA_937901055.1. Taxonomy (GTDB): domain Bacteria; phylum Pseudomonadota; class Alphaproteobacteria; order Rhodobacterales; family Rhodobacteraceae; genus NORP23. The sequence goes on along the minus strand of CALCGO010000588.1, from coordinate 10,513 downwards.
AGCACAGATCAATGAAGCCGGATTTGTTGTTCAGCTTTCGTACGTGTTCTTCATAGCAGGCAACAGATCAGCGCTCTACGCCAAAGATTGCAAAGAAGTCATTGTAGAAGGTTTGTGTCTCACCCTTCTCATATGTGGCATCGGCATAGTTGCGTGCGAAGCTGGCAGCGTGAGTGCGTATTTCTTTGAAGCTAAAGCGCAATAGTAATTCCTTATTTACGTAAACACATAATCACGCATCTGCGCGTTTCAGGTAGTTGGCTAGTGCAGCCTCTAGAATAGCTTGATGCGTTTGGTCTGTTTCGGCGGCGTGAAGTTTCAAGCGCCTGTAGGTATCGCCATCGAGGGCCACGGGCTTTTTAACCATTCAGAATCCCTGTCACGTCGTCCCATACGGCAATCTATGCCCCCGCCTTGTCGGCGGTTGCCTCAGATATCCCTTGGCCGGTCGCGCCGGTTTCAGCATGCGCGACACGCCGCACGATATTCAATGGGGCAACTCATCCATCTTGTGCTAGCGATTGCAACATAGATTGCAACATAGATTGCCACCACAAAACCACCGCGGGCCGTATCGATCCGATCAAATGATCTGTGACGCTCTGCCCTTTTCGCCTAAGTGATGTGCTATTTTTGGAGGCATTGCCCAGGTGGCTACCGATGCGCTTGGGGTGGATATTTAGGGGGATACGATTAGACGGCTTTCGCCTAATTCATTGTAAAATATAAGTTTTTACTGACTAGTGGTGCCCAGAAAAGGACGTCGAACTTTTTATATTTTAATTTAATTACAGTTACTTATTTTAGTTAAAAAATATAAAAGCGGTCCCGAAAACGGTCCAGATTTATGCATCAGATCAGAGTGACGTTTTTTCGCTTGCTCCCAAAGCTGGACGGGTTAGCAGGTCTTCTTTCGGCCCAAAGCGGAAATTGAATAGATGACCGAAATGCTTTGGTGCGGCAGCTTAAAGTGGACGTTGGTTGTCGGTCCGGGTCGATATGAGGTTAACATTTATGTGAAACATCTGGGGCAAGCGCGACTTTTTTATGATGTGATTCTATGAGTGCCGCTAAGTAACTTTAATCATTAGAGCTTATGCAGATTTCTCCAATTAAAATCGATGTGGCGCAGGATAATTCCATGCGACCAAATTATGTGTCTTTTATAAAGAATTCATGACACATTTGTCGGAGATTCGCTGGGAGGTATCACGAATTCTGGGTAAGAACTTTCATCGAGGAATAACCCTTCGGCACTTGCGTGCCCTTGTTGCATTGTCCGATCTTAAGTTGGTCGCGAGGGTGTCTGAGGCGCTCGGGGTGACGCAACCTGCTGTGTCCAAACAGATTGCCGAGCTGGAAAAAATTGTTGGTGCGCCTGTGGTCACGCGGGACCGTAACCGGCTGTACCTGACGCCGATAGGCACCCGCCTTGCGGATCATGCGCGCAAAGCACTTGGGCAAATTGATCGTGCTGCATTTGACATTGAGGCGATGACAAGCGGGGTATCTGGTTCTGTATCTGTGGGTGTTGTCAGTTCGGTCGCACCCACCTTATTGCCTAACACCATTGCACTGTTAAAACGAAGTACGCCGCAAGCAAATGTATCCGTTTCTGAGGGTCATTTTGTTGAACTTTTGCCGCAGCTAGAATCGGGCGCATTGGATCTGGTGATCGCGAGGATCTGGCAGCCGCACGAATTGGCTGGGATTGACCAAATGGCGTTGTTCTCTGAGCCTGTTGTTGTGGTTGCTGGTCGCAATCATCCGCTTGTGCAAGTTGGTGATGTCGCATGGTCAGATGTCAGCAGTTATCCTTGGATTTTACCACACCCCACTTCCGTAGCGCGCCAAGCAGTAGACGCGCTTTTTGCTACGAACGGACTTTCACCACCCATCAATACGATTGCGTCATTGTCGATAGCGCTGAACCTTGAACTTTTGCGTGCGATGCCTGCGTTTGGCTTGCTCCCGCTAAGGCTGGCGCAGGCACAGGCTGCGAGGGGTGGCGTTGTGATACTGTCACTTGAAACGCGCGACCTGTTGTCAGAGGCCCGCTGTTTTTGGCGCAAAGACCAAGTTTCACAAAACGCGACACTCTCGCTGTTCCTTAAATGTTTGCAACAAACCACTGCAGATATCGAAACCATTCCATTTGGTTAATTTTATGGGCGAATAATTCACTATTTTTCCTCTTTTTTATTCACTACCTTAACCAAACGCACGGTTTGGGAGGGCTTTGGTGTTGATTCCATATGTCAAGAATGTGAGAGGCTGTTGTTGAGCATTACAGCTTTGTCTGCTTGTGAGGTGCTTGCAGCGTTTAAGGCCAAGAGCCTGACGCCGACGGCTTATCTGCTGGCTTGCCTTAATGAAATTTCGCGTTTCAATCCCAAAATCAATGCACTGGCCGCGCTGGATATCGATCATGCCACTGTTGCGGCGGCTGATTCGACGAAACGCTGGCAAACTGGTTGCCCGGTTGGTCCGCTCGACGGGTTGCCAATTGGCGTTAAAGATTTGCAAAACACCAAAGGCTTGTTGACCACCCATGGCAGCATTTGCGCAAGGGGGCACGTGCCTGACAAGGATTTGCCGATGGTTGCGCGCCTTCGCGCGGCGGGCGCTATTATTCTTGCAAAGACAAATGTCCCTGAAATGGGGGCGGGTGGAAACAGCCGTAACCCTGTCTGGGGCGCGACAAGCAACCCGTTTGATGCCAATCTGATTGCTGGCGGCTCCTCTGGTGGGTCTGCCGCTGCCCTTGCGGCCAATCTGTTGCCGCTGTGCACAGGCTCGGACACGGGCGGGTCGCTGCGAATGCCTGCCGCACTCTGTGGCGTGGTTGGTTATCGGCCTTCTGTTGGCGTGATCGCTCATCCCACACGCCCTTTGGGGTGGTCGGGGATTTCGGTGCTTGGTCCGATGGCACGGACGGTCGATGATCTGGCACTAATGCTGGACGTGTGTGAGGGATATCACGCGGATGACCCGCTATCCGCGCCCTCGGACACAGGCCGTTTTGCAGTATTGCCTACCATTGACTTAAAGGATCTACGGGTTGGCTATTGCGAAGACTTTGGCGGCGCCCCAGTCGAGCAAAGCATCCGCGAAACATTTCGCGCGCGCCTTGAGGTGCTGCGGCCTCAGGTCAAGGAATGCCGCGCGGCCGATCTTGATCTTGGTGAAATGGACCGGTGTTTTGACATTCTTCGGGCCGAAAGTTTTATTGTCGCCTTTGGTGGGGGGATTGAGGCCGACCCTGATAGCTTTGGCGCAAATATCAAAGACAACGTTGCCCTTGGATATGGCATGTCGTTGGCCGACCGTGGCTGGGCTCATGCAGAACAATCCCGCATTTTGCGGAAATTTAACGCACTGATGGCCGAGTTTGATGTGATCGTTTTGCCGACATCACCCGTGTCGCCCTTCGCGTGGACACAGTCACATGCTGAAGAAATCGATGGGCACAAGATGGACACCTACTATCGCTGGCTTGCGCTGTGCTATCGGGGGTCTTTGACAGGCGGACCTGCTATCACGCTGCCCTGCGGTCGAGATACCCACGGCATGCCGTTCGGCTTTCAGGTATTGGGGCCGCTGCGTGGTGACGTGGCGTTGCTCGGTGCCGCGAAAGCGATAGAAAGCCTCTTTGCGCGCTCAGACCAGGCCGCGCGGCCCTTGGCAAATATGCAAACCCTTCAACACTCACTTGTGGAATTGACCTCTATTGTGACCCACCCCCCTGATTTATTTGCCGTGCCCTCATCCGACAGCTCTAACATACGGACGGCAGTGTAATATGTGGTTTATCCCAATTGTCTTTATTATACTGCTGATCAGTGGCACGGCCTTTGCCTACCTGATGGGCGCGGTATCCGTCGTGACCTTTGTCGCGGTAGACAAAACACAGTTCCTGTCGATCATGCCGCAACGGATTTTCGCCCAGCTTGACGTATTTGCCTTTATGGCGATGCCCTTGTTTATTCTAACCGCAGAGATCATGAGCCGCGCCGGCGTGACCCGCAGCTTGATTGATTTCGCGATGTCTATTGTCGGGCGTTTTCGCGGCGGTCTGGGCCATGTGAACATCCTTACAAGCGTCTTCTTTGCGGGTATCTCAGGATCTGCGATCGCAGACAGCGCCGCTTTATCACGCACATTTGTGCCAGAGATGAAGGCACGGGGCTATGATCCCTATTATGCGGGGGCGATCACTGCGGCCTCCTCAATGATCGGGCCAATCATACCCCCATCAATTATCATGATTATCTATGGTGGCCTGACAGGTGCATCAGTCGCGGCCCTGTTCATTGCAGGAGTTGTGCCCGGTTTACTGCTGGCCGTTTCGCTAATGGTCATGAACGCGGTCATCGCGCATGTCAAAGGACACCCCGGCGGCGCGTCTGACGATCTGCCACGGTTCTTGCCCAGCTTGCTGAACGCAGCACCCGCTATTTGCCTACCTATTGTGATCCTTGGCTCACTTGTGTTCGGATTGGCAACGCCAACGGAAGGGTCAGCCATTGCAGTCTTTTTCGCGCTCATCGCGGGCCAATTCTACAAAGGCTTAAACTGGAAGATGATCTTTGAGGCGGTTGAAGCCACGGCAAAGATGACAGGCACGATCTTTATCATTCTGGCAGCGATTTCTGTGCTGGGGTATCTCGCTGGGCAACTTGGCTGGTCACAGGCGCTTGCGACATGGGTCGACTCTTTCGGACTGACGGGCACAAACTATCTGTTTTTCCTCGTAATTATCTTCCTCATTGCAGGCATGTTCATGGATACCCCCGTGGCGTTAACCCTGTTGATCCCGCTCTTTGCACCACAAGCCATGGAACAAGGCATAAGCCCGATCCAACTGGGCATCGTGTTGTGCTTTAACCTATGCGTTGGTCTGATTACCCCGCCATTGGGTAAATGCCTGGTGGTCGTGTCGGCTCTGACAAACCTCAATTACTGGCGGCTGGCTTACGCTGTGCTGCCCTTCATTTTCGTTCAGGTGCTTTTGTTGCTTGCTCTGGTTTATTGGCCGGCGCTTAGCCTCACACTGCCGCGCCTGTTTGGATTTTCCGTGAACTAACCAAAACTAAGGGAGGACTATCAATGAAACTTAAGACACTGACAATTGCGGCTCTACTCGCGATGGCTACATCTGCATCTGCTGAGGTCAAAATTGCACTGGACAGCAAGCCGGATCTGGAAACATCAGGTTCGTATAACTGGGCATTCGCTTTTGGCACAGCACTGAAAGCCGCAGGCATGGACGTGCGTGAAATGCCACGTGGCTCTGTTGGCAACGAAGCCGAAAAATTCGATCAGGTCTCGACTGGCTTGCTTGAAATCTCACTTTCAGATGTGCGCGCTGTCGCTCAGGTAGACCCGTTTATCTATGGGGTCCGTCTGCCATACATCTTTGAAAACATAGATCATATGGACCGCACACTGGCTGCGGGGGATGTCTACACCCGCATCAATGAAAACCTAGCGGAACAAGATGCAATCCTTTTGGCACTGGCACCGCTTGGGCCAGCATCCGGCGTGATCACGACCACTCAGGCTGTGCGTTCACCAGCTGATATGGCGTCATTGCGTATGCGTGCATTGGACGATGCGCAGATTGCGATGTATCAAGCTTGGGGGTCCAGCGGCACCATCGTGCCTTGGGGTGAAGTCCCTGCTGGCCTGCAAACGGGCGTGATTGACGGCTATTTGAATTCACCGTTCATTCCTGTGATGTTTGGTCAAACAGACTTCATCAAAAACTTTGCCGATGCAGATGTAATCTGGCCACTGCGGGCCGTCATCGCATCCAAAGATTGGTACGATGGTTTGTCTGATGCGGATCGTGCAAGCGTTGATGCCGCCGTTGACACCGCAGATGCGGCCGCACGCGCATGGTTGGCAGATGCATCGGTCAACGGATTGCTCGCGCTTGAAGAAAATGGCGTGACAGTTCAGCGCCTGACACCAGAAGAGCGCGCGGTTTTCCGCGAAGCGTCTCTGCCGGTCTACGATTCAGACCTGATGACAGCAGAGGATACCGCGCTGTGGAAGTCCTTGTCTGACGATAACCGCTAAACACTTGGGCGGGCCGTGCACTACGGCCCGCCATCTTTTGAAATAGGATTATGAAGATGCGTCATATCATCATCAGCACCAGTGATTGCTTGCATTTTGTGATGCGCCGCGTAGCCGTTTTTGCGGTCTGTCTGATGTTCGTGACGGTCGTGGTCCAGATCATCGCGCGCTATGTCTTCTCCTCGCCCCCAGTGTGGACCGAAGATGTCGCCCGCTACGCGATGGTATGGACAGGGCTGCTCGGAGCCACGCTGTCATTTAAGACTCAGTCAGATGCTGTGTTGATGCAGAGTGTTTTTCCCGGCCCGCCGCATGATCTCGCCTTTTTTGCAAAAGCCGTCCAAAGCGTGGCGGTACTGACCTTTATCCTGCCAGTCATCTACTTTTGCTTTGTCGGACTACGAGGCGGTTTTGCAAAAGGGTATCTTGCACGGCAATCAGGTCTGACTGCTGATACCCTTGGCATCCCCATGGCATGGATATCTGTGGCGGTCCCTGTGTCGATGATCATTATTCTCATTCACCTCTTCGCGCGGTGGGCTGGCGACGATACTGTAGAAGAAACTGCCGCACAGCTTGATTAAACTCTCTATTTTTGGTCGCCTGTAACGTCAGCGCCCAGCCTGTCAGCTATGGCAAGCGCGAAAGGAAGATATCATGTATCATGAAAACTATTTGGGCGAGGCATTACGTGCTGCCAGCTTGGGCGCGGACCAAAGCCTATTCTTGCAAAATCATCAGACGGATGATGCGGTCACATATCAGGCCTTCTTTGCCAACGCCGAACGTATGGCGCAGGTCTTGGTAGAAACTGGTGTTGCACCAGGTGACAAGGTTGCCGTTCAGGCACCAAAAACCGTCGCGATGTTGGAGCTTTATGTCGCGACAGTCTTGGCTGGCGGCGTATTTCTACCCCTCAACCCAGCCTATACTACCAGTGAAATTACCTATTTCCTGACCGATGCGGAACCACGGATACTGGTGTGTGATCCGATGCGCGAGGGTGAACTTTCGCCTGTTGCAAAACAAGCGGGTGTTTCGGAGGTGCTGACGATTGGTGCCAATGAAAGCGGAACACTGGTAGAGCGGCGTGATGCGGTGGTGTCAGGGTTTACAGCCGTCAAGCGCGGACCAGATGATCTGGCCGCAATCCTTTACACTTCGGGCACGACTGGCCGATCCAAGGGGGCCATGCTGACACATCGCGCGCTGGCGTCGAACGCACAGACCCTAAAGGATGTCTGGCAGTTCAACGCGGATGATGTGCTGATCCACGCTTTACCGATTTTTCACACCCACGGGCTTTTTGTGGCGACGAACGTCACGCTGATGGCGGGGTCGTCTTGTATCTTCATGGCCAGATTCGACGCCGATGACATTCTGGATAACATGCCAAAAGCCACGGCGCTTATGGGGGTGCCAACGTTCTATGTACGCCTGCTTGAAGCTGATGGTCTGTCCAAGGCTTCGGCAGCTATGCGCCTTTTTGTATCGGGCTCTGCCCCATTGCTCGCTGAAACGCATGATCGCTGGTGTGCCGTGACTGGGCACGCGATACTCGAACGCTATGGTATGACCGAAACCAACATGAACACCTCTAACCCTTATGAAGGCGACAGGCGCGCAGGCACGGTGGGCTTTCCTTTGCCTGGTGTCGAGTTGTTGGTCACCGACCCCGTAACGGGCGCGCCAATACCAAAAGGTGAGATCGGCGTACTCGAAGTACGCGGGGCAAATGTCTTTGCGGGCTATTGGAAGATGCCCGAAAAAACCGCCGAGGAATTGCGCGACAACGGATTTTTCATCACTGGAGATCTTGGGCGCGTCGACGAGGACGGGTATATTCATATCGTCGGACGGCAAAAAGACCTGATCATCTCGGGTGGCTACAACATTTACCCAAAAGAAATCGAGCTTTTGATCGACGATCTGGCAGGGGTCGTTGAGAGCGCAGTCATCGGTGTCCCGCATCCCGATTTTGGCGAAGCCGTCGTCGCAGTCATTGTCGCCCAAGACGGTGCTGACATCACGGCGCAGGACATCTTGACTGGTATCAAGGAAAATCTGGCCCGCTTCAAACATCCAAAACACATCGCATTCGTCAAAGCGCTGCCCCGGAACGCCATGGGCAAAGTTCAGAAAAAGGCCTTGCGCGAGGAATACGACAAGGCCTTCTGGTGACGCTCGACGGTGACGCAATCTGGACTATGTGCAGCACGTAAAAGATCAAAAGGGAAAATGAGATGACAAAGGGCAATATCGCGCTAGCGATTTCGGCGTTGGAAACGCTACTCGGCGACCGCTTGTCGACAGGCGAAAGTATTCGTGAAATCCATGGGCGTGACGAGGCCTATTCCACGCCGGCATTACCTGATGCGGTCGCTTTTCCTGAAAGCACCGAAGAGGTGTCCAAAATCATGAAAATCTGCTCGCAATTCCAAGTGCCCGTCGTCCCGTTCGGCATCGGGACATCGTTGGAAGGCCACGTCATCCCAATTCACGGCGGTATTAGTGTCGATACCAGCAGAATGAACAAAGTTCTCGAAATTCACGAAAGCGATCTGGACGCGGTCGTCCAGCCGGGGGTTTCGCGCACGCAGCTCAACGATGAACTTCGCGCGAGCGGATTGATGTTCACGGTCGACCCAGGTGCCGATGCCACGCTGGGTGGCATGGCTGCCACACGCGCCTCGGGCACCAATACTGTGCGCTATGGCACTATGCGCGAGAATGTTATGGCACTGGAAGTGGTGCTGCCTGACGGAACAATCATTCAAACAGGCTCACGCGCCCGCAAATCCTCGGCCGGATATGATCTGACCCATCTTTTTGTTGGCTCCGAAGGCACGCTTGGGATCATTACCGAACTGACCGTGCGTTTATTTGGTCAGCCAGAGACGATCCTTGCTGCAACCTGCTCATATGAGACGGTCGATGATGCGGTTAATACAGTGATCATGGCTATTCAAATGGGCATTCCACTGGCGCGTGTCGAGTTATTGGATGAGATGCAGATGAAGGGCATGAACATTTTCAATCCTGACTTGAACCTGCCTGAAAAACCGCACTTATTCTTGGAATACCACGGATCTGGGGCCAGCGTACAAGAGCAAGTTGAGCTGTTTAAGGGGGTGGGAGAAGAGTTCGGTGTGTCGGACTTCGCATGGGCGACCAAAGTTGAAGATCGCAATCGCCTATGGGCTGCGCGGCACAACGCCTATTACGCTGGAAAGTCACTTCGCAAGGGCTGCGAAAGTGTCGTAACAGACTGCTGTGTCCCAGTTTCCGAACTGGCAAACTGCATTTCACGCACCAAAGAATTGATTCAGGATGCTGGAATGATTGCTCCAATCGTGGGGCATGTCGGTGACGGGAACTTCCACTTACTGATCTTGTTTGATCCAAAAGATCCAGACGAGTTTGTGCGCGCAAAGTCTCTTGCCTCGGAAGTTAATCGTGTTGCCCTGTCGTTTGGTGGGACCGTCACCGGTGAGCATGGTGTTGGCACTGGTAAAAAGGAATATATGTTGGAAGAACATGGCAATGCCTATGCTTTAATGGCGACGCTCAAGCGCGCAATCGACCCAAATAACATCATGAACCCGGGTAAAATCTTCGATATCAGCTAATAATTTGTTCAGAAAAAGCAATGAAGGCAGACTGTCCTGGGCGGGCTAATTTGACCTTTGCGACCACATAACAATCTTCGGGACTTGCCCGCGTACTCTTACCGGGCTCATTCAGAAAGACGAGATTGCCGTCCACACCATGGAAGATATGTTGGCGTGAGAGCACGTCCATACTGCAGCTGCTCCGCTGCCTGTTGTCCCGGCAAAAAAATAGCTGAGGTTTGTTCCCCGCCCAACATCTCGCTGTGAGACACTCAGGGCTAAGTTCATAACGGCCCTGACTGTACCAAATATCCTTGCCACAGAGGCTCCATTTAAGCCCTTAGCAAATAGGTAATCTCGAAACTTGGTAGCATCAGACCGCATATAATCTTTGAGGTCTTTCATCCCACAGCAATCAATCAGATAACCACAGGAACGCCTTACAGCAGCCTCAAAGGTTGGTGGGCGATCATTACCCTTCAAGCGTAGATAAACAGCTACAGCGGCCTTAAGCGAATGATCACCGATGGACGCTTTGGCTTCCGGCTCTTGAATAGCGTCATTTAGTAAATGCTTACCGGGCAAATCATCAGAAGAAATCCTCAGGATGTGCCAATGCCTGTCTAACTTAGCAGCATCACTCATTGCCCTAACACGAGCATCCCTAATGGATTTAGTCCTCAAAGAATAAGCAATCCTACCCGTCCGATAATGCCGCCTTAAATCTGCGGGCACTCTACGGGAGAAATACCAGATTCCATCTTTTTGGAACGTATAACTATTAGATTTGGTTGCCAGCATGGTCTACGGCTCACTAA
>CALCGO010000587.1 GCA_937901055.1 uncultured Rhodobacterales bacterium | reverse complement strand
CACTACCTGCATCAGAATTCCAATTAGCATCATCCGCAAAAATCCGGCGCGTGTCGCGAGTAACCCTGTATCAAAAGTCTGGAACACATAACCGGCCAAGTCAATAATACCACTTATCATCAATTCGCTTGCAGACCAGATGGTCCAGATAAGGAAAGCCCCCAGCATTGCACCACGATTATTACCCGACCCACCAAGAATTAACATCACCCAAACAAGGAACGTGACCTTCGCAGGATCAAATGTATTCGTCGGTTCTATCAGGCGCAAATGCTGAGCAAACAGTGCTCCTGCGAACCCCATGATCGCTGCCCCAATCACAAACGCTTCGACGCGGCGCGCAGTTACGTTCTTACCAGCCGCACGCGCTGCCGGTTCGTTTTCACGGATAGCAGTCATCATACGCCCCCAAGGCGAGATGCGCGCGCGCTCTAACATGCGATAGATGACGTACATGCAGAAGAGAACGGTCGCAGCAAAACATGGCTGCCACCACCAATGAGGGAGTGCGTCAAAGAATACGGCCCAGCCGTCTGGAGTGTTGAACCAACTCATTGGCCAACTTGAATAGAACCGTTCTTCTGAGAAATGTTCCCAAGCGCGCGGGATCTTGTTGATGCCACGCGGGCCATTGGTGACTTCGGTTTCGTTCTTCAGGATCAGCTTGATGATTTCAGCAATCCCGATAGTCGCAATCGCGAGATAATCCGATCGTAAACGTATGCATATCAGACCGATCACACCCGCAATCACGGCAGAGGCGAATATCGCCACGAACGTCCCAACCGGTAAAGGTAGACCCAAACCACCATAGTGGAACGTGCTTTCAGCAGTTGTCAGCAGGGCATAAGTATAGGCACCAACTGCGGCGAATCCCACAATACCTACGTTGAAAAGACCCGCGAACCCCCACTGTACATTAAGCCCCAGCGCAAAGATTGCGTAGATACCGCCAACAGTAGCCAGCGAGAGGAAGTAGAGCAAATAGCCTAAATATGCCTCCATTAGAACGACCTCCCCTTGAACAAGCCCTGCGGCCGCACAATCAACATGACGACCATAATCGCGAAGGCAACGCCTGTCTTGTAACCAGGGCTAAGAAGAGGCGCATCGCCGATCCACGGATAGGCGGAAAGCTCTTCTGAAAGCCCTATGACAAGCCCACCAACTACAGCGCCATAAGGTTTACCAATGCCTCCAAGAATGGCGGCGGCGAACATAGGCAGCAACATGCGAAAGCCCATCGTCGTTTCCAGCATCTGGATATCCATCGCGAGAAAAACACCAGCGGCAATCGCACAAACGCCGCCAACGATCCATGTAGCGCGGATCACCTGATCCACGTCGATGCCTGTAACATGCGCAAGATCAGGACTGTCTGAAACCGCACGCATCGCTTTACCTATCCGCGTGCGATTGAGAATGTAGCTTAGCACAACGACAAACAAGATCGTGCCAGCAAAAATAAACAAGTGCTTGTTCGGTATCAACAGCATCGCACCAATGTCACTGCTCCACCCCAACAGGCTTGGGTTTGGTTTGGCAATTCCCGGCACAAAGGTAAGCTGGTTTGGACCCCAGATCACTTGTACAGCACTACGCAAGATCAACATCATACCAAAGCTGGCCATAACTACTTTAATGGTGTCAGCCTTACGGAAGGGCTTGTAGAAAAACTTATCGGTCCAGAAAAACAGATAGATCACCACGATAGAGGCTGGAATTGCAGCAAGCAAAGGATGCACTGCAATCCCTAATACTGCCGTAGCAATCGCCATAATCGTCCATGTTAGGTAGGCCCCCATCATCATCAATTCACCATGCGCAAAGTTGGCAAAACGCAAAATACCAAAGGTCAGCGTGATCCCAATCGCACCCAGCGCGTATATACAACCTAAT
>CALCGO010000586.1 GCA_937901055.1 uncultured Rhodobacterales bacterium | reverse complement strand
GTAACCACGTGTGAGGGTTTCGATCTCGGCTTTTGCTTCTTCGTCCTTTAGCGTATCAAAATTGATCAGCGCCATTGGGTGGACCTTCACGGTCGTGTTCACCACAAACTCCATCCGCGCAAGACCTACACCATCTGTGGGTAGTTGCCACCAGCGGAACGCGGCTGACGGGTTGGCTAGGTTCAGCATTATATTTGTATTCGTGTCGGGGATGTCGTCGATTTGCAAATTTTCGACTTCGATCTCGGCGAGACCAGCATAGATGAAACCTTCATCGCCTTCCGCGCACGAAACGGTCACGTCCTGTTCATCGTGCAAAATATGTGTGGCATCACTTGTGCCGACAATTGCAGGCAAGCCCAATTCCCGACTAACAATCGCGGCATGAGACGTACGACCACCATGGTCCGTAATAATCGCGGTCGCCTTTTTCATAATCGGCACCCAATCAGGGTCCGTAATCGAGGTGACCAAAATCGAGCCATCGACGAACTGATCAATGTCCTTCGCACTTTCAATAAGGCAGACTCGACCGGTTACCGCGGCGGACCCAACACTAAGACCTGTGAGAAGTTTTTCACCAGTGGAACGAACCGTATAAGATTTTAGCGTTCCTTGATCCGAACGGGACTGAACCGTTTCGGGGCGGGCTTGAACGATGAAAAGCTCTCCGGTAATCCCGTCTTTCGCCCATTCCATATCCATTGGTTGGCCGTAGTGATCCTCGATCGTGCAGGCTTGGCGCGAAAGTTCGATGATTTCCTCGTCGCTCAGAACGAATTTCTGGCGTTCAGCTTTGGACGTCGGAACGTTTTTCGTATCGCCACCAATCTCCCCCGCATAAATCATTTTCTGCACTTTGGAGCCGAGCTTCTTTTCCACAATCGGCACAAGCGTCGGATCAGTTAGCAGCGGTTTGTAAATCTGGTACTCGTCAGGGTTAACGGAGCCTTGAACCACGTTCTCCCCAAGCCCCCAAGCGGCGTTGATCAACACAACTTTGTCAAAACCGGATTCCGTATCAATAGAGAACATGACACCGGCACCGCCAATATCGGATTTAACCATCTGCTGAACACCGACAGACAACGCGACTTGTTCGTGATCAAACCCCTTCAGTTTGCGATACGTAATTGCACGGTCTGTAAACAGGGATGCGTAGCATTGGCGGCAGGTATTCAATAACGCTTCTTCGCCACGGACGTTCAGGTAGGTTTCCTGCTGTCCGGCAAAACTCGCGTCGGGCAAGTCCTCGGCGGTGGCACTGGAACGCACCGCAACCGGCACATCGGATGATCCTGTACGTTTTACAAGTTCGCGGTAAGCTTCGACAATGCTGGTGCTGATGTCATCGGGCCAATCGCCCGCAATGATCGCGGCACGAATGGTTCGACCTGCCTCTTGCAACGAAATCTTGCCGGATTCCTGTTTGGCAATTGTTTGAGAAATGAAGCCACCAAGCTTGTTTTCTTTCATATAACTGCGAAAGGCATCCGAGGTTGTAGCAAAACCGGGAGGTATCTTGATCCCCTTGTTGGCGAGATTTCCAACCATCTCCCCAAGCGAGGAATTCTTCCCACCGACAAGTCCAACATCACCGCGTGACAGGTTTTCGAACCAGATGATGTTACGGTTTTCACTACTCATGACAAATCCTCCAAGGTTTCCTAATTCGCGTTTAGATTGCTCCGTTAGTGGTCTATTCGCATTGATCTCGGTCAATGACAGTGCGTGTCACCCTGCGCACAGTGGGGCTGCATTTCCGAACGGTTGGGGCGCTGTGATCCCAAGAGAAGATTGTTGGACCGGTGGTGCGTCATGCAATTCGGTTGAACAGAATTTCTGAGGACCAATACCAATGGTAACAGATACTTCGACAGAAACGTTGCCGCCGAACGACGGGAAAATCGTTTCTATTCGCGGCGGCGTCGTTGATGCGTTCTTCGAGGATAATGTACCACGCATCCGCGAACTCATATTCGCGCAGGGCATTCCGCTTGAGGTAACCTCGTTGATTGGCGAGGGCGTAGTCCGCGCGATGGCTTTGGCATCTGTGCGTGGCCTAGGGCTTGGAATGACGGTTCGCACAACAAACGCTCCTATCAACGTGCCGGTCGGTGAAGCTATGCTGGGTCGGATGCTCAATGTTTTCGGTGAGGCGATAGACGGCAAACCCGCACCGAACGCCGCGATATACAGACCAATACACAGCGCCCCGCCCCCGCTTGAGGATCGGGTTGTGCGTTCCGAAATACTGGAAACCGGCATCAAGGCTATCGACCTGTTGTCGCCTATCGAGCGCGGCGGGAAAACGGGGTTATTTGGTGGGGCTGGTGTGGGAAAAACCGTTCTGATTACCGAGCTTATCAACAACACGGTCCAGCGACACAAAGGCGTCAGCATTTTCTGTGGCATCGGCGAGCGATCCCGCGAAGCCGAGGAATTGTACCGCGAGATGGGCGAAGCCGGTGTGCGCGACAAGACGGTTATGTTGTTTGGCCAGATGAACGAGTCCCCAGGCGTGCGTTTTTTGATCGGGCATTCTGCATTGACTATGGCCGAGTATTTCCGGGATGACATGCACCAGGATGTACTTCTGTTGATAGACAACATCTTCCGGTTTGTTCAGGCGGGATCCGAGGTGTCTGGGTTATTGGGACGTATGCCGTCTCGTGTTGGGTACCAACCGACGCTAGCGACAGAACTTGCCGCGTTGGAAGAGCGTATTGCCTCGACCCGTAAAGGGGCCATCACGTCGATTCAGGCGGTATATGTTCCGGCGGATGATTTCACGGACCCTGCCGCGGCGCATATTTTTTCGCACCTATCCGCATCCGTTGTGTTGTCGCGCAAACGTGCCAGCGAAGGATTGTATCCTGCTGTTGACCCGCTCGCCTCTGCCTCCGTCATGTTGACGCCCTCGGTGGTGGGTCAACGTCACTACGACATTGCGCGCGCCGTGCGCCGCACGTTGGCAGAGTACGCTGAACTGCGCGACATCATCGCGATGCTTGGAATTGAAGAACTTTCATCAGCAGATCGCGCGACCGTGGCACGTGCACGCCGGTTGGAACGCTTTCTTACACAACCATTTGTTACGACAGCTGCGTTCACGGGATCTGTTGGGAAACAGGTCCCGATCACCGATACGCTCGACGGTTGCGAAACGATCCTCAATTTGACGAAATTCGAATTGCCGGAAAGTGCCTATTACATGATCGGCGGCTTGCAGGACTTGGACGGGGTGGCGACATGAACATATCTGCCGATATGCAAGTCACGCTACGCCTTCCGACCCATACGCTGTTTGCGGGGCGCGCAACGAAACTGTTCGCGGTTGCGCAAAACGGTAGCTTTGGGATTTTACCCAACCATATAGATTTTGTAACCGCACTCGTTCCTTCGGTCCTGACGCTGCAAACACCTGAGGCCGAGGAACTCGTTTTCGGGATCGACGAGGGATTGCTCGTAAAAAAGGGCCACACGATTGACGTCGCTGTGCGGCGCGGTGTGATAGGGAATGATCTGACTTCACTTCGCGAAACCGTTAGCGAAACATTCGTTGATATGGATGAAAACGAGCGCATGGCGCGATCTGCCTTATCGCGCCTCGAAGCTAACATGGTCCGCAGTTTTGCCAAGCTACGGAGGCCCAAACCGTGAAGGAAGAGAAGGACACATCCGCTGATGAGATTGGACGACTGGCCCTGCGCATGAAGTCGGCGCGCGACAACCCCGCCCCAAGCCCGTTGGCCGGAATAAGCACCTTTGGTATGATCGGTTGGTCAATTGCGGTGCCCACAGTAGGGGGGGCATTTTTGGGGCATTGGCTTGATCGCATTGCTCCGCAGGAGTTTTCGTGGACAATCGCGTTGATACTGGGCGGCGTGGTTCTTGGCGGCCTAATTTCGTGGACATGGATTGAAAAGGAGGGGCGCGCAGATGATTGATATCGACGGATTTGCCTTAATGATTGGCTTGATTGCCGGCGCCGCTGTTAGTGCGCTGTTTTTCGCAGGACTAGCTTACGGCATGCGGCTTGCTTTTGGCACAAATCGCCCCGCCGCCATATTGTTGGTGAGCGCCGGATTGCGAATAGTATTATTGCTGGCAGCCGGTTGGTTCGTCGCGAACACCGGAGCATGGGCGTTGGGTGGATTTGTGGTGTCGTTCCTTTTGGTGCGGTTCGCGGCGATCTCGTTTGCGCGCATCGAACCAACGAAGGAGGGACCTGATGGAGCTAACTCCTGATACTACGACGCTGTTTGAAATATGGGGAGTTTCGATCAACGCCACGATCGTGAACACATGGATCATCATGGCATTACTAACGGGCGTATCCATGTTGATTACACGCAACCTGCGTCCAGATATTCCCCCCAACCGCTGGCGTACCATGCTGGAGGTTATCGTGCGCGGCATTGAATCCCAAATCGAGGAAATCTCGCGCCGCGAGTCCTATCCATTACTTTATTTCGTGGGTACGCTGTTCCTATTCATCTTTACCTCCAACCTACTGATGGTAGTGCCCGGGTTTGCCCCGCCGACGGCTTCGCTTTCCACGACAACTGCCTTGGCGCTATCCGTTCTGGTGGCCGTGCCCATATTCGGCATTTCCTCTCGGGGCTTTGGCGGGTTTCTTAAGACATATCTGGAACCCTCGGCGTTGATGCTCCCGTTCAACATTCTCAAGGAATTCTCCAGCGGTATTTCGCTCGCCATTCGTCTTTATGGAAACATAATGAGCGGAGCAGTTATTGGTGCGATCCTACTAGGTGTTGCGCCGTTTTTCTTTCCGGTTGTGATGGAAATGCTTGGTCTGCTGACAGGGTTAATTCAGGCCTACATATTTGCCATTCTCGCTACCGTTTATATTTCTTCAGCGACGGCTGAACCGAAGAACTCAAATGAAGCAAAGGAAACACCATGACAGACCTTGGTATTATCGCAGCTATTTCAATCTTTACGGCGGGGTTGACCGTATCATTCGGTGCTATTGGGCCGGCTTTGGGCGAAGGACGCGCAGCCGCCACCGCGATGAACGCGATTGCGCAACAACCCGACGCCTCGGCCAACATTTCGCGCACATTGTTTGTCAGCCTTGCTATGATCGAGTCCACTGCGATCTATTGCTTCGTTGTAGCCATGATTTTGCTTTTTGCGAACCCGTTTTGGGCGGCCGTCATTGAAACTACACCGGTTGCAGGAGGATAAACAATGACCGTC
>CALCGO010000585.1 GCA_937901055.1 uncultured Rhodobacterales bacterium | reverse complement strand
GCGCAAGCGGGCCGCGGCACCACATACACCACGGGAAAACGGGATAGTCAGGCAGCCGTGGCCGCCTTGGTAGGGGCCAATTTTCAACATCTCGGGGGCCGTTACGCGGTAAAAGCCGACCCAGTCGAAACGGCTATCGCTGTGGAATAATTCGCCTGCGACCGTAGCCATCAGGGCGATTTCGTCGGTTTCGCCTTCGCATAACGAAGCGATGCGGGCGGCGAGGTCTTGGTAATTGACTGTCATGATGTCGGTAATCTCTTGTGTGTGGGTCGTAAGGAAAATACCTTAGGTACAAAGATTTGAACAGGAGAATTCCGTTGAGTGGACTTTTAGCCCTTTTGGACGATGTCGCGGCGATTGCCAAAGTAGCGGCCTCTTCGTTGGATGATATTGCGGCGCAGGCCACCAAGGCAGGCACCAAGGCAGCGGCGTTGGTGATAGATGATGCGGCAGTGACACCGCAGTACACCCACGGGTTCGAGGCAAATCGCGAACTGCCGATTGTCTGGCGGATTGCCAAGGGGTCGATCCGCAACAAGTTGTTGATATTGTTGCCGGCAGGGCTGGGTCTTTCCGCTTTTGCACCGTGGGCGATTACACCGTTGCTGATGCTGGGCGGAGCCTATCTGTGCTATGAGGGGGCGGAGAAGGTTCTGCACAAATATCTGCATACCGAAGCAGAGCATGTGGAAGAGGTGCTTCATTCAGATCCGGCGCACTTGGAAGAAGCAAAAATTGCCGGAGCTATCAAAACGGATTTCATTCTGTCTGCCGAGATCATGACGGTTTCGCTGGCGGCCATTCCGGAAAGCAACATCTGGATGGAAGGGACGGTTCTTGCCGCCGTCGGCATCGGGATAACGGCGCTGGTTTACGGCGGTGTGGCGTTGATTGTTAAGGCCGATGATGTGGGTCTGTTTATGGCAAGTCGCGGGCGGTTCGGTGTGACCCGGGCAACAGGTCGCGGGATTGTCAAATTCATGCCAACGTTCATGCAGTGGTTAACGATTATCGGGACGGCGGCGATGCTGTGGGTCGGCGGCTCGATCATTATTCACGGGCTGGAAGATTTGGGATTTGGTTGGCTAGGCCATCACATTCACGATTGGTCGGTTGCGTTGGCGCACCTTGTGCCATGGGCCGCAGGCCTGGTCGAGTGGTTTGCTACAGCGTTGATGGACGGTATATTCGGCGTGGCGTTGGGCGCGGTGATTGTTCCGCTGACGTCAAAGGTGATCGCGCCACTATGGGCGAAGGTGCCGAAGTTTAAACGCTGAAACCGAGTATTTATGCAAAAGAGAAGTCAGGGTGTGTAAGTTAGCGTTGTGATTGTGGTGTCACCGTATTTGCGTGTGTCTAATGTGGTGCATCCTTTGGGCGGGATGATTGGACGGTTTTCTTCCCAGACAATTAACGCGCCCTTTGCAATCCAATTTTCGGCAATGCAGGCAGCGAGGGCTTTTTCGCCGAGACCTTTGCCGTAGGGTGGGTCAAGGAAGATTAGGTTGAATGGTTCGCTTCGGTTTTCGCCTAGTTTGGTGGCGTTCCGTCGGTAGATTTTGGTTTGACTGCGTGCGTTTAGCGTCTGGATGTTCTGTTTTATCAGCGCGTTCGCCTTATTTCCGTCATCGACGAATTGTACGGAGGCAGCGCCTCGGCTAAGGGCTTCTAGTCCCAATGCGCCGGTTCCGGCGAACAGGTCCAGTACGTTTGTGCCCTCGATTTCGGGATAATTCCCGTGGGTTAGGACGTTAAACAGGCTCTCGCGGACACGGTCGGTGGTGGGGCGCAGGTGGGCGCCCTCGTCGCCTTTGCCGACGTTGGCCAAGGCCGTGCTTTTGAACTTTCCGCCGATGATACGCATTATAGTAGGGTTTTCAGATCGGTTGCGGGGTCTTGGACCGCCGTTGGGTCGGGTGATTTGCCCGCCTCGATCAGGCGTTTGCCGACCATATAGGCGCGAGGGTCGTTCATCGCATCGACGGCCAGAAGTTTATCACCTTTGAAATACCAGAACGATGTGGAGACGTCGGTTTTTCGGCTAACAACGCGATCAAAACCGGTGTTCAGGCCTGCGATTTGTAGTTTTACGTCATATTGGTCAGACCAGAACCAGGGTTTTGCGGTGTATTCCGCATCGCCGCCAAGAATTGCGGCGGCTGTTGCTTCGGCTTGCTCGATTGCATTGGGCACGCTTTCGAGGCGGATACGGCCGCCCTTATGTGGGAAGCTGGTGCAGTCTCCTGCGGCAAAAATTGAGGGGTCAGATGTGCGGCCATGACCGTCTACTTTGATGCCGTTTTCGATTTTCAGCCCAGTGGCTTCGGCTAGCCCAAGTGATGGCCTGATGCCTACTCCGACGACAGCGAAATCGATCTCGAGTTCCGTGCCATCGGTCAATGTGGCCGAAGTTACCTGCCCGGCTTGCCCGTTTAGCGATGCAAGGCCAACACCTTCGCGAATATCGACGCCGCGCGAGGTATGGAGGGTGCGAAAATAATCCGACGTTTCGGGCGCGGCCACTCTTTGCAGGATGCGATCGGCCATTTCGACCAGCACGACTTTCACGCCATGGGTTGCAGCGACGGCGGCGGCCTCAAGCCCGATATAACCACCACCGACGATCAACGCGCGTTTACCTTCGACGAAATTGGGGGCCATGGCATCGGCGTCAGCCAGCGTTCTGACCGTGTAAACGCCGTCCAGCGCCCCACCAATCGCGACAGGCAGTCGAATGGGGTCGGAGCCTGTAGTCAAGGCGAGCTGATCGTAG
>CALCGO010000584.1 GCA_937901055.1 uncultured Rhodobacterales bacterium | reverse complement strand
CGTTATGTATACATAACGCATCACCGGCCTGATATATGCGGTCCAGACAGTAGGTGGCGCCGACACAAGGGCGGATGTCGTCTTCGCGCCCCTGTTCTATTTTTCGCACAATATGAGGGTCGGCCATATGCGCACGAGTCATCCCTACCATGTCCAGCAATCCTGACGCTACGGCGTGGCGCGCCGTAGCTACGTCGGGAATTTTCGCAGCGTGGAAGGTGGGCATGCCCGTAGCTTTTTTTACCTCGCCAGCGAAGTTCAGATGCGGCGCGTTCGCCATGCCTTGCACTGGAATAACGTCCGTCATTGCCGGATCTGAATGAATACGACCCTTAATCACGTTGAGGAAATCCAGTTGTCCGCAAGCGGCCAGCTTTTTGGAAATCTCGATACCGTCTTCCGCTGTGATCCCGCCCTTTTGCGCTTCATCCGCTGTGTAGCGAAAACCGATAATAAACTCGTCGCCTACGCGCTTGCGAACAGCAGCCAACACATCCATCGGGAACCGCATGCGATTGTCCAGAGTATCGGCGCCGTAAGGACCAACCAGATCGTTGGTCAATGGCGACCAGAACTGATCGAGAAGATGCCCGTAGACCTGAAGCTCGATCCCGTCCATGCCACCAGCTTGCATACGCTCAGCGGCGTCGGCAAAATCGTTGATAATACGCTCTATATCCCAGTCTTCTATCAGCTTGGGAAAGGCGCGGTGCGCTGGTTCACGGTGCTTGGAAGATGAAACCGACGGTAGCCAGTTGCCTTTGTTCCATCCGGTACGCCTGCCCAAATGGGTCAGTTGTATCATAGCGGCACAACCATGTTCGTGACAGCCATCCGTAAGGTTTTGGATCCAAGGCACGACCTCGTCCTTATAGGCCAGAATATTATTAAATACCGGTGGGCTATCCTTTGACACAGCCGCCGATCCGGCGGTCATTGCCAGCGCCACACCAGCTCTCGCCCGCTCCGCGTGGTAGGCGCGATAGCGGTCCTTTGGCATGCCGTCCTCGGGGTAAGCTGGTTCATGACTGGTGGTCATAATCCGGTTTTTTAGGGTCAGATGTTTAAGCTGGAATGGTTGAAGCAGTGGATCTGTGGACATGATTTTCCCCTCAATACCAAGCGTCATCCATGGACGCTTTCTTCTTTGCAATATAATCCTTGAGCGCTTCGTCTACGCTATGATCGAGCGCCGGGGCTTGATAGTCAGCAAGCGTTTGCTTCCACCGTGTATTTGCCCGCTTCGCCGAGTCTATTCCGCCCTGTTCATCCCACGTTTCCCACGGCTGATTGTCGTCAAGCGCACTGTCATAATAGGCGGTCTTGTAGTGGCGCAGCGTGTGCTGGCTGCCAAACAAATGTTCACCAGGACCTAATTCAGCCAGAGCCTCGAACGCTAGCGTGTCCTCGTTTACCGTCACGCCGTTTAGATAGGCGTGCACCGCACCGCACATATCTGTATCCATGACAAATTTCTCGTAAGACATGGAGAGCAAACCATCGAGGAAACCGGCCGAGTGCAAAACATAGTTCGCGCCACATTGCACGGCGGACATCATCGACATCATACTTTGCTGCATCGCCTGCCCGTCAGGCAGCTTGGATGTGCTGAAATTGCCAGCGCAACGCAAAGGTAGGTTCAGACGACGCGCCAGTTGCCCCATCACCAGCGAACCCAGCGCTGGTTCTGGTGTTCCAAAGGTAGGTGACCCTGAACGAAGCGCGATGGTGCTAAGAAACGCCGCCAACACCGTCGGCGAGCCGGGCCGTACCAGTTGGGTCAACGCACAGGATACCATGCTTTCGGCAAGGCATTGCGCGACCGAACCCGCCATTGTCAGCGGTGATACCGCACCACCGAGGAGGAAGGGCAGGTGAATCGAACCTTGGTTCGCCGCTGCATAGGCGCGGATGCCAGCAGTGGTCACCCCATCCAACACCAGCGGAGAGGTGGTGTTGAAGTTCCCCATAATGACGCAGTTCTCATCAACAAAACCCGACCCGAAAAGGATGCGAGCCATGTCGATTGAATCCTCGACTCGCTCTGGCGCTGTCACTGACCCTAAAAAGGCGCGATCTGAATATCTGATATGCGAGTAAACCATATCCAAATGCCGCTTATTCACAGCTATGTCGGTGGGTTCGCAAATCGTGCCACCCGAATGATGCAGCCATGGGCTGGACTGCGCCAACTTTACGAAGTTGTCAAAATCTTCGATCGAGCCATAGCGCCGGCCCTTATCCAGATCCATGACAAAGGGTGAGCCATAAGAGGGCGCTAAAACCACGGCGTCGCCGCCGATTTCGACCGTGTTCTTAGGGTTGCGTGCGTGTTGGGTAAACTTGGCAGGCGCTGTTTTTAAAATTCCGCGGATCATGCCTGGCCCGAATTTGATATTCCAGCGATCAGAAGAAAGCTCGGTCACATTGCCGCCTGCTTCACGAAACAGACGTACTGTTTCGGGGTCATCACGAAACTCGATGCCGATCTCGGCCATAATACGATCCGCTGTCGCCTCGATTCTCTCAAGGCTAGCTTCGCCTAGAATATCGTATGTCGGGATGCCACGCTTAATAAATGGCACTTCGAGATGCGGGTTCTGCCCTGGCGCCGATGAACGGGGTGCTGCTCCGTTTCGATTTCCGCGCCGCGACCTACGCCCTTTAGGTGATATTTCTGCCATGATTCCCCCGCAAGAAATAAGAACTTACACAAGTGTCATGTGAATTGACTTATCTGTCAAGTTTTCTATTATCTGCATATGGAAAAAACAAACACCCCACGGCAGCGCGGCTCAGAGGATATCTGGCTTGACGCCGCCTATGACGTCTTGACCGAAAGTGGCGTCGAAGCCGTAAAAATTATGTCGTTGGCCGAGCAGCTCGGGCTGACTCGCACAGGATTCTATTGGCATTTCAAGGATCGCGAGGCATTGCTCGAGGCGATGATTAGCCGCTGGGAAGAAAAGAACACTGGTAACCTGATAGCCCGGACTGAGGCATATGCAGAAAGCATTTCAGAGGCGATGTTTAACGTGTTCGATTTCTGGCTTGATGATGCGTTGTTCGACGCCCGTCTCGATCTTGCGATCCGCAACTGGGCTCGCAATGACTCAAACCTTCAAGTCCGGCTTGATAAGGCCGACAAGCAACGCTGCGAGGCTGTTACTGCAATGTTCAGGCGTTTCGGGTTTTCCAAGATTCGGGCCGAGGTGCGTAGCATGACAGTAATCTACACACAGATCGGCTATATCTCCATGCAGATAACCGAAAGCTGGAAGCACCGAATAGCAAGGATGCCGGCGTATATTGAAGTATTCACGGGTCACACTCCACCCAAATCTGAAACCGAACGTTTCGAGGCGCGTCATCGCAGCGCACGCCTATGAGCGAAGCCTGATGATTTGCTTGTCTAAAGCCGAAAACAATTCGAACGACGTCTACCATACCACTACGGTTTGATCACCAGTTTACCGTTTACGTCGCCGCGCCCAGTGCGAACTAAGGCCTCGGGAACAGCGGACAGCGGCAACACCGCCTCAAGATGCGGCGAAATTTGCCCATCAACCACCAGATTTATCACCTGCTCAGTCAATACCCGCCCTGCTGGGACCATCAGCATTCCGATGGATTTTCTCTGAAGTCGGTACGTCAACCCTCCTAGCAAAAGCGAAAGCAAGATGCTCACATCGCCACCGACGGCTTTGTACACACCACCGGCTGTCAGTGCTTTGGCAATTTTACCCGGGCCGCGTGTTGCAACCAAATCAAGGATATTGTCCCACTGTTGGCCGGCTTCAGTGAAGTCGAGCGCATGATAGTCAATTACTTCATCGGCTCCCAATGATTGCAACCATTCGACTTTGCCAGCATTGTCCACCGCAGTGACGTGTGCGCCCGCTGCTTTTGCCAATTGCAAGGCTATCGTACCCGAACCTCCACCAGCGCCGTTGATCAAAAACGCAGTCCCTTTCGTCAGGTTATTGGTACCTGCTACCGCGATTCCAGCAGCTTGCGGCAAACACGCCGCAATTTCGTCACTCAGAACCTCTGGAACTTTTGCCATCTCTTTTGCGGGCACACAGGCGAATTCAGCAAAACCCCCTCTGGTCATGACGACATCACCCATGACCCGGTCGCCCAAAGCAAAATCGGAAACATCAGGTCCAAGCTTGTCAACCACGCCGACTATATCCGATCCCAGCACAGGTTGCCTCGGCCGCCTTATGCCACGCGCAAGCCGTGCATATAGCGGAGACCCGACAAGACCCTCCCAATCTGACAGATTTACGCCACAAGCCAACACCCTTACCCGAACGTGACCTTTGATCGGTTCCGGCAACGGAATGTCGGCAAGCCGTAGCTGTTCCGGCCCGCCGTAGTGGTCATATACAATGGCTTTCATGCCCATGGTCCTTATTAACCGTCGACGATGCCCCGACGGCTCGTCTTGCCCTCAGCGCTTGACCCAGCACAGTTAACCGTATGGCCCGCAAATAGTATACTATTCCAGAAAGCTGGCAATGCAGACGGAACGAACTGGGCGGCGGTGGTATTGTGAACGAGTCCTCAGAACGTTTTCGAAAATCGTAACGGCACGATCTGATTTATAGAACGCATCTGCAGAAATCGCGTATTCTGCCGGAGTTCGAATGGTCATTAACACGTCATAGCCACCAATAATTTCAAGCGCCTGAACGACACAATCATAATCAACTGAGTCAGCCACACATTTATTGCAAGCCCGTGCTACCAAACTTAACGGTCCATCGGTTTGTGCGATTTCGGCAAAGTCTGCGTTTAATCTTACCAAATTTGAATCTTCGGGCAGATCATAGCCTTGCCCCTTCAGTATCGTGATAAATTGGTTCGTTTCGTCGGAGAAGTAACGATCTAGGCCCAATACACGCGACAGTTGTAAAACGCGGAGCAATAATGGGCCACAGAAGCGGCTGCATATTGCAGTTG
>CALCGO010000583.1 GCA_937901055.1 uncultured Rhodobacterales bacterium | reverse complement strand
GGGCATACCAAAACTGTAGTTAAGGCGAGTTTTTCAACAGAATAGGCCGTAAGCGGACTCGGGCGATTTGGGCGGATAAGGACCGTTCGCGGCGTCAGCTTTCAACCATCAAAATCCCAATCCCGTTATCGTGAATATTGCTGGTTTTGACCCGGCAAGCCATTTTAGGAATTGAGACAAACTATCCACCTGATCATCATGATTTCCGTTTGGAAAAACTGTGACCTCGCGCTGGAATGTTGCGAGCCATGGCGCATCACTTGGAACAGATATAGATCCCCCTTCAATGAGATGAGAAACGCTGAACAAGCGCGTGGCTTTATCATCTTTCGGTATTATTCCTTTAACGCTGAACCCATGACCTGTGCGCAAATTTTGAATGAGCTGAATGCCTGATCCTGCTTCCTCAATAAGAACAAGCTTTGCATTCCACTCCCCTGCAAGCGATATTATCTTTCGCCTTAAATCTGGAAACTCCAGCTTAGCGCGATAAACATCCAGCAGCCATGCTGACGCTCCTCGCACCAGCCATGTTGTACATACTGAATAATCGTTGGCCTCGTTCGCTTTCGATGCCGTATCCCAACTTTGTATTACTCTGTCGCCGACAACCTTTGCAGGTACCGTGTCATAGCTCAACATCAAACGAAAGCTCCATTGATGAGAGATCCGCAAGCTCGCCCGCCAAAATATCTATATCCCAGCCCGCATTCGTGGCAATTTTATTGTCGGCTAGCATCAGGGCACGTTTCTCGGTATCAGATAATTGCCCAATCCGGATCGACGGGATTTGCTCTATTCCTAAAGTCTTTGCTGCCGCCAACCTGCCGTGGCCCGCGATCAGCACATCCAATTCATCGATCAGTATAGGGTTCTTAATGCTCGGAGCTTTTATGAACCTCCTGGACGCAACGATCGTCAATCTGGCCCTGCCTACAATCCGTGATGATCTGGGCGTCAGCGCAAGCGGTCTGCAATGGGTGCTGGTCATCTATATCCTTACATTCGGGGCCGGGCTTTTGCCCTTGGGTCGTTTCGGAGACATTTTCGGGCGCAAACGCATTTTCACCATCGGCCTTCTGGGTTTTATGGCCACGTCGCTCATCGCCGGTGTAGCACCAGAAGTGAGCACGCTGATCCTGGCGCGGGGCTTGCAGGGTTTTGCGGCGGCGGCGATGGTCCCGCAAGTACTGGCTATTATTCATGGGATGTTCTCCGAAGAAGATCGAGGCAAGGCCATTGGCATGTTCGGCATGATCAACGCGCTTGGTGCGGTGGCTGGGCCTGTGATTGGGGGCACAGTGATCTCGGCTGATCTGCTCGGTCTGGGCTGGCGGCCGATATTTCTGATTAACCTGCCACTGGGACTGATTGCATTGGCAGGTGCGGTTGCTTTCCTACCTGCGCAAGAGAGCCGCACGACAGGTCGGGCTGACTGGATCGGGGCCGGCTTCTTTGCAGTCGCGATATCGGCTGTGATTTATCCCATGATCGAAGGTCGCGCGTTTGGATGGCCGCTTTGGCTATCGGTATTTCCGGCAGTTGCGGCAGCTTCTGCGCTGGCATTCTGGCGACGTCAACGATGGCTTGAAGCTCAGGGGCGCATGCAGACGCTACCCTCAGGACTGATCAGTAATTCCGGTTATGTCTTTGGCGTTGCCAGCGTGATGATTATGATTAGTGCCTTGGCGGGAACAATGGTCGTGCTCTCTGTGTTTCTGCAGTCGGGTGTCGGTTTGACACCCGCGCAGGCGGGGTTGGCCTTAGCACCCCATCCAATCAGCGCGATGGTTGCTTCGCTGGCCTCTGGTCGGCTTGGAAAACGCGGCCTGAACCTAAGGGTTTTCGCCGGTGTGTTTGTGGTTTTCTGCGGGATGATCTGGCTGCGCCTCGCCAGCGGATATGTGACAAGCAGCAACGACATAATGGGCCCCTTGATATTGATCGGCGGTGGCGGTGGCACGGCGTTCGTCGCACTGTTCCAAATTACCCTGAACCATGTTTCCGGCGCGGATGCAGGTGCCGGTTCAGGTGCTTTGCAGGCATTTCAACAAGTTGGTGGTGCACTCGGTATCGCCATAGTTGGGCAGTTATTTTTTGCTAATATCGCCACCCCAAACCACCCCGACCAGTATCGCGCGGCGCTTGCGATGGCGACCCTTTATCCGATTGTGATCGCTGGCGGCCTTGCCCTGATTACAATTCGAAATATCATTATAAAAGGAACAACCAATGAAGCCTGAAATCAAAGACAAAAGCGCTCTGGAATTCTGGGAAGAGCGCTATAATAGCTCGTCTGGCGAAACATCTGGAAAGCCTTCAATGGCGCTGGAATGCTATGCCAAGAACCGCCCGCAGGGGACTGCGCTAGATTTGGGTTGTGCAAAAGGAGACGATGCCGTTTGGTTGGCGAAACAAGGCTGGAATGTACTTGGCGTTGATATTTCCGCTGCCGCGTTGAAGCATACGGCCGCGAATGCGGCGCGCAATGGAGTGGAGTTGCGCCTTGAACAGCATGATCTATCGGAGAGTTTTCCGAGCGGTGAGTTTGATCTGATTTCGGCTAACTTCCTGCAAACACCCTATGAGTTCCCGTGGGAAGATGTCATCCGCCGCGCTGCTGCCGCAATCCGGCCCGGCGGACTTCTGCTGGCTGTCACCCATGTCGATATCAAAGCCCATAACAGCGCGATGGTTTTCCGCCTACCTGCCGCGCTCTCGTCTGTCGGGCTGTGGTTGCTTTTCAAGTTGGTTGCCCCTGTCAGGAATACAGTTAAATGGCATTCGAACCCTGCAGAAATGGTACATACAAGTTTGGATGCTTTGGCTGAGGCACAGAGGCAAAAAATACCGGTGCCGCGTCTAACCGCGAACGTCCGAAAGTATCAAAAAAGGGCGCAGAACAGTAAAGCCTAGGCCTCTTGAATGGTGGTAAATGGCCAGTAGCGGACCTCAGTAGACTACAACTGAACTGCATGTTTGTCCGCACACCGGACCGAGGGCAACTTTGTCGAGCTTGTTGATAAATTACGCAGTGCCTTACTCAATAATTCTTACAAGAGCGGAAGGCTGCGTTGGCTTGCTTGAAAGGCCACTATCTTGGGCCGTTCCCGAAATTTCAGCTTCTTGAGGGCACCATTCTGTTCCGTAGGTGCTGACGCCAGACAATCGAACAACTTATTAGATTTGCAGAACTGCCGATGCAATTTGGCGTGTACTGTACAACGCTAACTCGACCGATCGCGCGTACAACTGCCATGGAAAATGACCAAGATGGACAAGTCGAAAGAAAACATGTTTCACTTGAACGAACTCAACAAGTGGTGAAATGTCAATTGAGGCAGGCAGAAATTTGCAGGGAAATAGGATGACAACACTACCAGATTCCATAGATCAAACCAGAAAGCTGTTGGAAAAGCAGGGGTACGTTTGCGGGCAGGCACTGGCAACGGTTGTCTTTCTTTCCTTGAAACTTGGTCGTCCGCTGTTTCTGGAGGGCGAGGCCGGAGTTGGAAAAACCGAAATAGCCAAGGCTCTAGCGTCTGCATTGGGGAGGCGTTTGATCCGGCTGCAGTGTTATGAGGGGTTAGATGCTTCTAGCGCCGTATATGAATGGAACTTTGCAGCGCAAATGGTGGCAATTCGTACGGCCGAGGCCGTTGGTGGCAGTGAGCGAACTGAACTAAACGCCGAACTGTTTAGCGAAGACTTTCTGATCCGCCGCCCGTTGCTTGAAGCGATGAGCCCTCAAGAAGGTGGCCCCCCGATCCTGTTGATCGACGAGTTGGACCGTACAGATGAGCCATTTGAGGCGTTCCTTCTGGAGGCTCTCGGTGACTTTCAAGTTACGATCCCCGAAATCGGTACCATTGTGGCGGATGAACCGCCAATCGTAATTCTGACCTCGAACCGCACGCGAGAAGTGCATGACGCGCTGAAGCGGCGGTGCCTGTATCATTGGGTGGATTACCCTGATTTTGACCGTGAACTGGAAATCCTGAACGCGCAAGTTCCCGAGGCGAGCGCGGCGTTAAGTCGGGAAATCGTAGCATTTGTGCAAAAACTGCGCTCGGAAGACTTGTTCAAGAAACCCGGTGTGGCCGAGACGATCGACTGGGCAAAATGCCTGTTAGCGCTCGACACGGTTCAACTTTCACCTCAGTTGATTGCGGACACGCTGGGAGCTATTCTGAAGTATCAGGATGATATTGTGCGCATCCAGGGATCGGAAGCGGCTCGAATACTGACAGAGGCAAAGGCGTCGTCCGAGATGGCTGACTAATGACCATGTACGCCGACCTTCCAGTCCCAGAAGACGGCAAGTTCGTTGCCAACATTACCCATTTCGCGCGGGCATTGCGCGTGGCAGGGTTACCAGCCGGACCGGGGCGCGTTGCGGATGCTATCCGAGCGGTCGAGGTCGCTGGGTTTACTGGTAAGCGGGATTTTTATTGGACATTGCACGCCTGTTTTGTTTCGCGTCCCGAACATCGGGATGTTTTTGCGCAAATTTTCCGTCTGTATTGGCGTGATCCACAATTCCTTGAATCCATCATGGCGTTGCTGCCACCAGCATTGAAAAGTGCACAAGACGACCGCGCTGTGCGCCCTGCAGAACGCCGTGCTGCTGAAGCATTGATGGATGGTGCCGAGGCCGAAACACCGCAATTACCGGAAGCAAATGGAACCGAGATTAAGCTCGACGCATCAATGACCTATTCAGCAGAGGAAAGCCTTAGGGCGCTCGATTTTGAACAAATGAGTAGCGCCGAAATGGTTGAAGCCAAACGCATGATCGCGCGCATCAAATTGCCAGTTAAGCCGCTGGCGTCAAGGCGAACGAAGGCGGCTTTACACGGACATATACCGGACTGGCGCGGCACTATTCGCGGGGCGATGCGCACCGGAGGAGACATCCAGAAGCTGGCGACGCAGCAGCGAAAAACCCGCTGGCCCAATCTTGTCGCGCTGTGTGATATTTCCGGTTCGATGTCGTCTTATTCGCGCGCCGTTCTGCATTTCCTGCATGCAGCCAGCAATGCCAAAGGGGCGGGATGGGCGCAAGTACACTCGTTCACCTTTGGGACACAGTTGACGAATATCACCCGGCATCTTCGTAATCGCGATGTCGATGCCGCTCTTGCGATGGCAGGCGCCGAGGCGCAAGACTGGGAGGGTGGCACACGTATTGGCGAGTGCCTGCATGCATTCAACCGAGACTGGTCGCGTCGAGTTTTAGGGCAAGGTGCTGTAGTTTTGCTGATAACGGACGGTTTGGACCGAGATGACCCCGATTTGTTGGCCGCTGAGATGGAACGCCTTCACCTGTCGGCGCGCAAGGTTATTTGGCTGAACCCGCTTCTACGCTGGGATGGTTTTGCCCCCAAGGCACGCGGCATTCGTGAAATGCTGCCACATGTGGACAGCTTTCGCGCCGGACACAATATAGCGTCACTGCAAGCGCTTGCGCATGCGTTAACAAAACCTGAAGATGTTGGCGAGAAGTCACGCCTTATGCGTGCAATGAGAGAAAGCTGAGGGCTGAATTAATACTGGTGAAAGCACGGGATATTATTGAAGTATCCGTGTTTTAGTAGATGAGCGGACCGCGGCATCTAGATATTATCGCACGCGGTATCGTGGTACGACAGCTTGTCATTTTCCTTGATTAATCAACGGGACTCATGCGAGGCTTTCTGTTCGACCTACTCAACCACTTGCAGGATATCAATGGATCTCGACGGAAATCGTATTATTGCGGCGGATCGCCAGACGGTCTGGAGGGCGTTGAATAACGCGAAAGTTTTGCAAGCCAGCATCCCCGGATGTTCTGAGCTGACGGGCACACCAGAAGATGGTTTCGAGGTGGTAGTGACCCAAAAAGTCGGCCCGGTGAAAGCCACGTTCACAGGTTCTGTTTCGCTGACTGACATAATCGAAGGTGAAAGCTACCGTCTTAACGGTGCCGGAAAAGGGGGCGCCGCTGGTTTTGCCAAAGGTGGTGCTGCGATCCGATTGGAAGACGTCGAAGGCGGCACCGATCTTATATATAAGGTCGAAGCCAGAGTCGGTGGAAAACTGGCGCAGCTTGGGTCACGAGTTGTGCACGGCGTTGCGATGAAACTGGCCGATCAGTTTTTCGATAATTTTGAACTGAATGTAGCGCCGCTCCAAGAAGCGGCCGACAAATATGAAGAAGAAAAGCCCGAAAAGGGATGGTTTGGCAAAGTGCTGGACTGGATAAAAAACCTAACAGGATAATAACGCTAAAGGGAGGAAACAATGTCATCTGTATCAATGACCGTGAACGGAAAATCCGTTACCGGAGAGGTCGAGGGACGCACGTTGCTTTCGCAGTTCCTGCGCGATGATCTGCATCTGACCGGCACACACATCGGGTGTGACACCAGTCAATGCGGTGCGTGCACGGTGAATGTGAACGGTGTGGCTGTGAAGGGCTGCACGATGCTGGCACTGGAAGCAGACGGCGCGGATGTGCGCACGATCGAGGGCATGGCGAATGCCGACGGTTCGCTGGGCGTTATTCAGGCCGCGTTTAAAGAGCATCACGGGTTGCAATGTGGTTTCTGCACACCGGGAATGGTGATGGCGGCGGATGATTTGCTGAAAAGTAATTCAAGCCCGTCCGAAGCTGAAATTCGCAAGCACCTGTCCGGCAATATCTGCCGCTGCACCGGGTATCACAACATCATCAAATCCATTCAGGCTGCCGCCGCCCAATTGGGCTAGGACGCGCTTGATTTTGGAGTAACAGGAGGAATGACATGCCAAAAGATAACGGCATAGGCGCTAGCCCGAAACGGCGCGAAGATAACCGGTTCTTAACCGGAAAGGGTCGATATACCGACGATATCAATCTACAAAACCAGTGTTTTGCTGTGTTTGTGCGCTCGCAAGTGGCGCACGGTGTAATCAAGTCGATTGATACATCCGAAGCAGAGGCAATGCCTGGTGTATTGACGATTTTCACAGGTGAAGATTTCGCCGAAGTTGGTGGAAACCCTGCTGGTTGGCTAATTCACAGCCGTGACGGTGAGCCGATGAAAGAACCCAAGCGACCAGTATTGGCGCATGGCAAAGTTCGCCATGTCGGTGATGCTTACGCCGCCGTGATTGCCGAAACACATGAGCAGGCGGTTGAAGCTGCACAGGCCATTGATGCTGACATCGAAGAGTTGGATGCGGTTATCGATATGGCGGATGCTTTAGCGAACTCCAACAATCTTGTGCATGATGAAATCGAAACCAACCAGTGTTTCGACTGGGGCTGGATCGAGGATAATCGCGCCGCAACGGACGAGGCAATCAAGAACGCGCCGCACGTCACGACGCTGGAGTTGGTTAATAACCGCCTTGTACCAAACGCGATCGAGCCACGCGCCTCAACAGGGGATTACAATCCCGGCACCGGCGATTACACGCTTTACACTACCTCGCAGAACCCGCACATGACTCGATTACTGATTTCGGCGTTTGTTATGGGCATCCCCGAAAACAAACTGACAATCGTCGCGCCTGATGTAGGTGGCGGATTTGGATCTAAAATCTACCACTATGGCGAAGAAGCGCTGGTGCTGGCGGCGTCGAAAAGACTCGGTCGACCGGTTCGCTGGACAGCAAGTCGTTGGGAAAGCTTCCTGACCGACGCGCATGGTCGTGACCACAAAACCACGATCGAGTTGGCAACGGATACGGAAGGGAACTTCCTCGCGATCCGCACGTCTACTTTGGCCAACGTTGGTGCATATCTGTCGAACTTCTCGACCGTTACGCCGACCTTCCTGCACGGAACGGTTATTGCCGGCAATTATACGGTGCCGCTGATTTATGTGAACCTGAAAACGGTGTTTACAAATACAGCGCCTGTCGATGCTTATCGAGGGGCTGGACGCCCTGAAGCGACATACTCGGTCGAGCGCGTGATTGATATGTGTGCGCGCGAACTGGGCATGGACCCGTTGGAACTTCGCCGCAAGAACTTCATCAAGAAGGAGCAGTTCCCCTTTGCAACAGCCGCAGGGTTGGAATACGACTCAGGCGATTACCACGCATTGGTCGATAAGCTTGAGGAGATTGCCGATCTTGCCGGGTTCGAAGCGCGTAAGGCAGAAAGTGCTTCTCGCGGTTTACTGCGCGGACTTGGCGTTAACACTTATGTGGAGGCTTGTGGTCTCGCGCCGTCAAACCTCGTTGGCATTCTTGGTTCCCGCGTTGGGCTTTATGACGCCGCAACCGTGCGTGTTAACGCGACCGGGAATATCTCGGTCATGACCGGCGCGCATAGCCACGGCCAAGGACACGAAACCGTGTTTCCACAACTTGTGGCGGATATGCTTGGAATGTCGGCAGATGATATTGATATCGTTCACGGTGATACGTCCAAAATTCCATTCGGGATGGGGACATATGGGTCTCGGTCAATGGCGGTTGGCGGGTCAGCGATTGTCCGCGCCACCGAGAAGATCATCGACAAGGCCTCCAAAATCGCTGCGCACATGATGGAGGCAGGCGAGGGTGATATCGAGTTCAACGACGGTGTATTCAGCGTCGCGGGCACTGACAAAACCGTCAGCTTCCCCGAAGTGGCGTTCAAGGCCTACGTGCCACATGATTATCCGCACGACATTCTTGAACCCGGATTGGAGGAAACCGCGTTTTACGACCCGGGTAACTTTACATATCCATCCGGCGCCTATGCTTGCGAGGTCGAAGTAGATCCCGACACAGGCAAAGTAACCATCTGTTCATTCGCGGCAGCGGATGATGTTGGTAACGTCATCAATCCGATGATCGTTGAGGGGCAAATTCAAGGAGGACTTGGCCAAGGTATCGGACAAGCGCTGGTCGAAAACTGTGTCTACGATGAAGACGGCCAACTATTGTCAGGCTCGTATATGGATTACACAATGCCACGCGCCGACGATGTGCCGTTCTTTACCACCGACCAGACCAGTGTGACGCCATGCACACACAATCCGCTTGGCGCGAAAGGCTGCGGGGAGGCAGGGGCCATTGGATCCCCACCTACCGTGATCAATGCTGTGGTGGATGCGCTGTCTGAACTAGGTGTAACCCATGTTGATATGCCAGCCAGCCCCGCTCGGGTCTGGGCTGCCATTCAAGCTGCGAAATAAGGAGGATCAAGTATGCATAATTTCGTATTCGAAAACCCGTCGACTTTGGCTGACGCAGTTGCGGCACTTGCCTCCGAGGATGCGCAAGCACTCGGCGGCGGGCAAACTTTGTTACCAACAATGAAGCAACGTCTCGCCTCGCCCGCAAAACTGGTTTCGCTGTCTGGAATCGGCGAACTAGGCGAAAGCAGCGTATCCGACGGAGTAGTCACGGTCGGCGCTGGTGTTACCCACGCAGATGTAGCTGGCAGTAGTTACGGATCTTTGTCTGTACTTGCGGGAAATATCGGTGACCCAACTGTTCGCAATCGAGGGACTATTGGCGGCAGCTTGGCCAACAATGACCCGTCTGCGGATTATCCGGCAGCTGCGCTTGCATTGAACGCAACGATAAACACCAATGCGCGATCGATCGCTGCGGACGACTTTTTTCAGGGCATTTTCACGACTGCTTTGAATGACGGCGAAATCATCACTTC
Organism: uncultured Rhodobacterales bacterium; assembly: GCA_937901055.1. GTDB lineage: Bacteria > Pseudomonadota > Alphaproteobacteria > Rhodobacterales > Rhodobacteraceae > NORP23. The sequence goes on along the minus strand of CALCGO010000583.1, from coordinate 1,039 downwards.
GGTCGATTTTCGAATCCCAGACGCATCTTGTTACATGAAGTTCGAGCAGCCTGCCTCGCGCTTCGCGTTGGTGGGTGTGTATGTAGCTAAATATTCGGATGGTGTCCGTGTGGCGATAACAGGGGCATCTGAGGATGGTGTATATCGCTGGACAGAAGCTGAAGCAGCGTTGAATGCAAATTTCAACGCGGATGCACTTGATGGCCTGTCCGTCAGTGCCGATGGTGTGATGAGCGATCTGCACGGAACGCCTGAATATCGGGCGAACTTGGTAAAAGTGCTAACTGCACGTGCAGTAGCTGAGTGTTAACCGCGCCATAAAGAACGAAACCCCGCATTATCTGCGGGGTTTCGTTTGTCTCGAAGCTGATTATTTCAAGCGAAAATTTTGAGCGATTTCACCCCAGCTTTTTTCACTTACCTGACAAATTGAGCTCGCCCATGACATGAGAGATGTCGAGGGTTAGATTCCCCCGGCCCCCCCAGTTTTCTAAATACATTTCGGTGTACTTTAGAACAGATTACGTGAAAATCTGTCACCTGTTGGATGCCGTGTCATCGTTTTGCATGCAGTCTCGGGTCACGGGAAATGTCGCTACAAGTTACTTGATACCCAGCTTTCCAGAGATCTAGGCTTCAAATTGAACACAGCATATCAATAAGCTGCAAAACCATACTTATTGGTCACTTTGCTGACCAAGCCGATCTACTATCACGCAACGCGTGCGATGTGAGTATTATACGCAACAATACGCCGCTTTACAGTTCATACTAGCAAGGTTTTCCGAGATTTCTTTAAGATACACACTGTTCATAACAACAATGCACAGGTTTGATTGTCCTGCCAAATGGTCAGGAGTGTAAGTTTGTATGTTTACACCGGGCACAAAACTGCCTTGGCGTGCCGGGTTAAGATCAATTGCACCAGCGATCAGGCTTGGATCTGGTAAGTTAGCGCAAAATGCAGTCGCACGCGAGCCGGCACCCCAAAGCCAAACTTTCTGCCCAGCCTGGTTTGCAGCTTGCAGCCGCGTGTGCC
>CALCGO010000582.1 GCA_937901055.1 uncultured Rhodobacterales bacterium | reverse complement strand
CCTGAAAGGCGGCGCCCTTCCCCTTCCAGTTTCGCCGCCACATCCGAAATTAGTTGGTCCGTCTGCCCCATGATTTTAGAGCTTACAATGGCGATTTTCATGTGAATTCTCTTACTTTGCGGATGGCAGTTTACTGCTATCATTTGTGGATATCCGTCGAAGACTATTGCATCATTAAGGGATGGTCCATGTAATACGGTGAACCGTAAGTACGATTGCCATTTTGTCGGCATACCTATAAATGAAAATATAACGAAGATAACGAACTTGAATGAACATTATTAGATAGCGCGCCCATTAGGTGGTAGGAACCAGAAGCCATGAATAAACCCAAAACATACGACATAATGATAATAGGTGGTGGCGTGAATGGCTGCGGCATCGCACGCGATGCAGCGGGCCGCGGGTTAAGCGTAGGCTTGGCCGAAATGAACGATCTGGCCTCGGCTACCTCGTCGGCCTCTACCAAACTGTTCCATGGCGGGTTGCGTTATCTGGAGTATTACAAGTTTCGTCTGGTTCGCGAAGCACTTGTTGAACGCGAGGTCCTTTTAAAGGCGATGCCGCACATAAGCTGGCCCATGCGCTTTGTTCTGCCTTTGCACAAAGAAATGCGACCTGCATGGCTGATCCGTTTGGGGCTGTTTATGTACGACAGCATGGGGGGGCGAAAAATCCTTCCTGGGACGCGAACTTTGAACTTGAAACAAGACGAAGTGGGTGCCCCGCTGAAGGCCAAATTCGCCAAAGCGTTCGAGTATTCGGACTGCTGGGTGCAAGACTCCCGACTCGTCGTCTTGAACGCCCGCGATGCCGCCGAACGTGGTGCCGATATTTTTACCCGCACCAAAGTGATTTACGCCGAACGTGAAGGCGACCTATGGAAAATCACGCTTAGCGACACAAATGGCGAGCGGGAGGTCTACGCCAAGGCGTTGGTGAATGCTGGCGGCCCATGGGTGGCTGATATCGTCAACAATGCCGTGAAACTGGATGCCCGTGAAGGGGTTCGTCTGGTACGTGGCAGTCACATAGTCACCGAAACGCTATTCGACCATGACCGCGCATACTTCTTTCAAGGCAGCGACAACCGCATCATCTTCGCCATCCCCTACGAGGATGATTTCACCCTTATCGGCACAACTGATCAAGATCACGATGGTGATCCGGCCAATCCCGTATGCACCGAGGCCGAAGCGGACTACTTGCGGAAATTCGCATCCGAATACTTTGAACGCCCGATCCAGAAGTCGGACATCGTCTGGTCTTTTTCCGGCGTCCGCCCGCTTTACGACGACGGCGCGAATTCTGCGACCGAAGCAACACGAGACTACGTAATAACCCTTCGCGATGAAAGCCCGCCACTCTTGAACGTGTTTGGTGGCAAGATTACCACGTACCGGCGCCTGTCCGAGGCCGCGTTGGCCAAACTGGCCCCGTTCTTTCCCGATGCGCGAGAGGAATGGACCAAACACGCCCATCTGCCGGGTGGGGATTTTCCAGTCGACGGCGTGCAGCAACAAATTGAAAAACTAGTAAAGTCCTTCCCCTTTCTGGGTCATTTTTGGGCCCGTCGTCTGGTTCGCACATACGGCACCGACGCCGCGAAGTTGCTTGAAGGCGCAACCAGCAAAAAAGACCTTGGTGAAGATTTCGGTGGGACCCTGACCGAAGCCGAAGTGGATTGGTTGAAGGATCATGAATTCGCAAAAACCGCCGAAGATATCCTGTGGCGCCGCACCAAACTGGGGCTTCGCCTTAGCTCAACAGAGGCCGAGTGGCTGGATCAATGTATTGCAAGGCAATAAAAACTAAGGCGTTTAACCAAATAAGACCGGCCACCAATAATAGTGGCCGGCAATTTACTGTTCGTACGGTGTTACTATTTCAGGCTTTCAGCCAACCGCATTAACGTAATCAGCTCGCCGCGATACCCGAACCGATCCTCGCCTTTGCTGGTCTGTGCCAAGGTGCGCGCATCGCTGACTTCCCAGTCATGCATCAGGCTATCCCCGCGCAATATTTGCCCGAAACCTGCAACCGCAGCGGCGAACTCAGCCTCGCCACCAAGCCCTGCATCAGCATCCGGCGTAATCGGTGTAGTGATCAGATTGCTGACATCCTCGCCCGGGTTTTTGTACCGCAGCTTCAAGAAGGCATATTCGCCGGTGTTCAAACTGCCAACCTCGTCGGTCCCGTACCGCAGATCATCAACCATCACCGCAGGGGAACCCACAGGCGTGATTTCGTAGATCGCCGTAACCGTATGGCCCGCCCCGATTTCACCGGCATCCACCGCATCGTTGTTGAAGTCCTCGCGGTTCAGCGCGCGGGTTTCATAACCGATCAGGCGGTATTCCGCGATTTCGGCAGGGTTAAACTCCACCTGAATTTTCACGTCCTGCGCGATGGTAAACAACGCGCTACCGATCTGGTCCACCAACACCTTCTGCGCTTCGGCCAACGTATCAATATAGGCCGCCGTGCCGTTCCCGTTCTGCGCCAAGGTTTGCATCAACGCATCGTTATAATTCCCGCGCCCAAAACCCAGAACTGAAAGGTAAACGCCGCCCTCGCGTTTATCCTCGACGTATTCTTTCAACGCCTCGGGGTCTGAAATCCCGACATTGAAATCCCCGTCTGTCGCCAGAATAACACGGCTGGTCGCCTCGTTCCCGCCAGCCATTTGTTCCGCCAACGCATAGGCCTGATGCAACCCTGCCTGACCCGCGGTGGAACCACCTGCATAAAGTTGTTCAAGGCTGGCTAAAATCGCGGTGCTGTCACTGGCCGCGGTCGGTTCAAGAACCGTTCCGGCAGATCCCGCATAGGTCACAATCGCCACCTGATCGTCAGGTTGCAGGTTAGCCAGCATCAAGCGGAAAGAGTTTACTAACAACGGCAGTTTGTCGCTGTCCCGCATGGACCCCGACGTATCAATCAGGAACACCAGATTAACCGGCGGACGATCTTCAATCGGCAGCTCATAGCCTTTGATGCCGATATGCAGCAGTTTTGTATCAGCATTCCACGGCGTATCCATAACAGTAACCGACGTGGTGAACGGAATTTCGGCGCGCACTGGCACCGGATAATCATACGCGAAATAGTTAATCATTTCCTCTGTGCGAACCGCATCGGCAGGGGGCAGACTGCCACCCAATATAGAAGACCGCACAAACGCATAGGACGCCGTATCCACATCAATCGAGAACGTCGAAACCGGGTCTTCCGCCACGACCTGCAACGGATTCATATCCGCGTCAGGGAATTTTTCGGAGTTTTGTTGATACAGCGCGGGCGGTTCATATGATTCGTCGGCAATCCCCATCAGTCTAGACGTGGCCATTGGACTAGATGCTGCAAGCCCCGATGCCGCCTCCATCTGCGGTGCAACCAAGGTCATTACCGGGGCCGCGGCCACCATATCCGCTTCCTCGAAGTCCATTACAACCACTTCGCCTTCGGTTGCTACCCGTTCCCGCCCAAGCGCATCAACTTTCGCCTCGTTCACGGCGTAAACGTCGCCCGTTCCATAATCCGGTGTGTTGTACTGCCCCGTCAGCACCACGGCCAAAGCAATCGTGGCGAAACTGGCGGTTGCCATCATAACTTGGCGGCTTGTTAAAGGTTTTAACATATCAATAACTCCTCGTGAAATCAGCACCCACCATCGGGCCTGTTCACGAGTAGGACGCGCCGCATCCGCCGATCCTTGGAAGTTTTTTTCAAACGCTTCCATTCCGGCCTCAATCGCACGCAACTGCGCTGCTTCATCGACTTCCGGAGCCGATTGCATCGCCGCTTTTAGCTTGTCGAGTTCGTCGCTCATCACAACATCTCCTCTTTTTTGGCGATCTCGCGAAGGATCTTTTTCACTTCGCTCATCCGCCAACTAATCGTCCCTTCCGACAGGTCCAGCACAACGGCGGCCTCTCGGTGGGTCATATCTTCGCCCAGAACCAGCGCGACAGTTTCGCGCAAATCCTGTGGCATCGTTGTCATCGCATTGCTTAACCAGTCCAGCTCTGCCTTGGTGGTCGACGCCTCATCACGCCGCAGCACTTCGGTTTCCCCCCAACCCGACGCCTTGCGTCGCACCGCCTGCTTACGCCGGATCACATCCCGTGCGCCGTTGATAACGATCTGGTGCAACCATGTAGTAAACCGCGCATTACCCTTGAACGAGGCCAGTTTCTTGGGCAATGCCGCGCAAATATCCTGTGCCAAATCCTCGGCATCTTCGCGGTTGCCAAGCACCCGAAACCCGACGCGGAAAATGGTCGTGTAATGACGTTGAAGCAGGCTGCGAAACGCCTCTCCATCACCATTCGCGGCCATTGCCACAAGTATTTCGTCGCTGGTTTCCATACGCATTATATCCTTTAGACGCCGCAGAGTGCGCTATCCTTGGCGAATGTCCAAATAAATTTTATGCAAGCTCTGTGGCCAGCAAATCAAACACCATCCGAATGCGTCGGCTAGTATTCAATTCGCGATGCGCGACGAGCCATATCGGAAACATAAGTGGTTCCAAATCCGGCAAAACCCGTTCCACCATTTGCTCTGCATCCCCGATATTGCCGTCAAGAATGCCGATCCCGACACCCTGTTTAACCATCTCCCACATGACGTTGTAATTTTCCGCCAGCACTGGAAAATTGGCCTTTGTCAGGCTCATACCCATCGTATTCAGGCCGTTCATTAACATGCCGTTGTTATCAAGGTTGATAAATTCCGCGTTCCGCAGATCATACGGCAACTTCGGTCGCCCAATCCGGTCGAGGTATTCTGAAGACGCATAAAGCCGCGCCGGAATGTCCCGAATTTTCTTGGCAATCAGGTCCGGTTCCGTGGGTCGGAAGTTGCGAATGGCGATATCCGCCTCGCGCCGCCGCAAATCGCTTGGGGAATTGGAGGCAACAACCTCCACCATAATCCCCGGCTCCAAGCGTCGCAATTTGGCGATGATGGCAGGCAACACCAGCGCGGCATAGGTTTCACTCGCAGCAATACAGATCGAGCCGTCGATGGATTGCGATTGCCCCATCGCCGTCAACGAAACCTTACTCGCCGCATCACCCATCGCGCGAACATGATCCAGCAATTCCAACCCGCTAGGCGTCAGTTTAAGTCCGCGACCGACACGTTCAAACAGAACAATGTCCAGCTCTTGTTCCAACCCGTCGACCTGCCGCCCAAGCGTTGGCTGCGCCATGCCAAGCGCGCGCGCCGCCGCTGACAGAGAGCCTTCCTCAGCCGTTACCAAAAACGCCCGCGCCTTATTCCAGTCGAATTTTACTGATCTCCAATCCATGCAGATATGCATATCAAACTGACGCAATTGGTCAATTTATATATTTCGTGTGGGCGCGTACAACCTCCCTAAGACGAATTAACCAATAACCCGAACAACCAACTGCCACGTAAACGCTTGGCGGACACCGGTATTTCTATGTCTTTTGAAAGGACGAAAAATGACTACTCAAACTTCACCGCACAGAAAAGCGGCCCGCACATACGGATTATTCTTCCTGCTCGCCTTCCTAAGCTACGGAGCAGGCAGCGGCATCACGGCCAGCATGGGCGGTGACCTCACCGCGATCGCAGACGCGAAATCCACCTTCACTATCGGTATCCTACTGATGGCCATCGTCCACACCTTCGTGAACATCGGGCTGGCCACAGTAATGCTGCCAATCCTGAAGCCGTTCAACAAAACGGTCACATACGGATACTTCGCCGCCGCAATCACCGCCACAACCGTGGCCGTAATCGGCGCAATCTTCATGGCGCTGCTGGTTCCCCTAAGTGATGTAACCACCGACACAGAAACCCTCGCAATGTTGCTCAACAAAGGTAGTTTCTACGCCTACCAAATCAGCATGACTATCTGGGAATTAGGCGGCCTGATGTTTGTGTACGTACTTGGCAAATCCAATCTCGTCCCACGCCTTTTCCCGATCTGGGGCGCATTTGGGTACCTCGTATTCATGACCGGCACGACAGCCGAAATGTTCGGCTATCCCATCGGTGTAATGCTATCCGCCCCCGGTGGCCTGTTCGAAGTCTCTCTTAGCTTGTGGCTTATTTTCAAGGGCTTCAACCCCTCCATCAAATCCTGATTATTGAAAGGAAATACAATGATCACGCAATCCTACGCCCGCACCGCCGGCCTACTATACCTTGTCATCGCCGTCTTTGGCGCTTTCTCAATCGGATACGTCCCCTCGATCATCATCGAGGCAGGCGACGCCGCAACCACTGCCACCAACCTGCTGGCAAATACCACGTTGTTCAATTTAGGCATCTTAGGGGATGTAGTCGTTCTATTAGTCGAAGTTGTCTTGACCGTCATGCTCTACGTCATGTTCAAGCCGGTTAGCCATACGCTTTCGCTTATCGCGGCATGGTCCAGACTGGCGATGGTTCTGGTTATGGCAATCAACCTGTTGCTAAACATAATGCCGGTGGTTTTGCTAAGCGGCGCTGAATACCTGAGTGCATTCGAAACAACACAACTACAGCCTGCGGCGCTCGCATTTTTTGATGCGCATGCGCTTGGCATTTACGTATGGCAACTGTTCTTCTCGATGCACCTTATCGCCTTGGGAACAATGATCATCAAATCGGATCTGTTACCGCGCATATTGGGCTGGATGATCATCGTTGGCGCGTTCGGATACTTCATTCAAGCAATTACGCACCTGATGCATATCGAGAATGCAGCAATCACGATGATCTATATCGGACTTCTGGTCGTTGTGACCATTGGTGAGCTCGCCGTAGCGTTCTGGTTGTTAATCAAGGGCATCAACCTTCCATCCACAAAGGTGAAATCATGAAAGCTGTCATTTACACAAAATACGGGGGAACCGATGTTCTGGAAATTCAGGATATCCCGCGGCCCGACCCGAAACCGAACGAGGTTCTAATCAAGATCTTCGCCACAACCGTCACCCCTGTCGACACGGCTTTCAGGTCCGGCGATCCAAAGATTGCTCGCCTTTTCACAGGGCTGTTCAAACCCAAGAAAAGCATTCTTGGAACCGAGCTGTCAGGCGTCATCGAAAGCATCGGCGCAAACGTCACCACCTTTAAACCCGGTGATCGCGTATTCGCCGCCGCCCCAGACGGTTTCGGTGCACATGCGCAATACATCGCGATGGCCGAGGATGCTGCGATATCACTCATCCCCGATGATCTGGGATATGAGGATACCGTGGCGATCTGTAACGGCGGTCTGACCGCCTTGCCTTTCTTGCGCGACAACGCAAAACTGCAAGCTGGCCAGAAAATCCTGATCATCGGCGCTGCGGGCTCCATCGGTACGGTTGCCGTGCAACTGGCCGCCAGTCTCAAAGCTGAAGTCACAGGCGTGTGCAGCACTTCGAACATCGAAATGGTTCATGCGCTGGGTGCCGAACACGTAATCGACTACTCGTATCAGGATTATCGCACTTCGGGTCAGACCTATGACGTGATTTTCGACACCGTTGGCAAAAGCAGTTTCGCCGAGGCGCGTGGTAGTTTGACGCCAAACGGGATTTACCTGACGACCGTTCCCGATTTCGCAGCGGTAATTTCACCGATGCTACCATTTCTGCATGGTGGCAAACGGGCGAAGATGGCAGCCACGGGTCTGCGCAAGGATGCTGATAAAATCAAGGACATGAGCATCCTTAAAGACATGATTTCTGCTGGCGATTTAACCACCGTTATCGATCGCAGCTACCCGTTGGAGCAAATCGCAACGGCGCATGAATACGTCGAAAACGGCCATAAACGCGGGAACTTGATCATCACCGTGGACCATCCGGCCCTGCAAATCTAGATCCGGTGTTCGCGTAACTTTTCGTAATAGGGGAGTGCCTGTTCACACAAGGCGCTTCCCTCATCCGACAATACCGACGTCGAGGCCGTCGGTTTGGCAAACCCATCGCTTTCCCACACCGACTTATACCAGTGACTCGCCCAAGCCCCGTCATCCTTATGGCCACCTTTGGGCCAGTCCAACATGGTGGCTTGGAACTTCAATCCAATGCGCTCACAGATTTTCCGTAACACGGTTTCAGGGTCCAAGAGAATATCGTCACTATCCACGACAACCGGAATTTCGCCCGTTTCCTTAATGATTTGATCGAAAATTTCGGCCTGTTGCTTAAACCCGATATCATCCAACATCGGGTTTTCCCGTTTCGCGTTATAGCTGGCGATTACCTTGGCTGGATCGCGGATCAGGAATATGTTTGTAACATGGTTCATCCATTCCCGATCAAACGCAGGCACCATGTGGTGGGTCATGTGTTTTTGATAAAACACCGTCTTACCGTCTGGAATATCCCCCAAACACCGCGCCGCAACCACCTTCGCATCAGGCTCCCCCGCGGTTAATATTTCCTCCCGCATCGGGTGGTCCAAACCCGTCTGTGTAAGATACGCCGCATAGAAAGGTTCGTCCCAAACCGCGCAATCGTCCCTTGCACCAAACGAATACATCATGGCCGTCGACAAGTTACGCGGACCAGACCACATCGCGATCCGCATCAGGCCACGTCCTTGGCAACGAGGTTCTTATACAATTTCCGAATGCGCGTCGTAATTGGCCCCAGTTCACCACTTCCAATCTGGCGTCCATCCAAGTCCGCCACAGGTGTTTGTGCGCCAAACGTCCCCGTCAAAAACGCCTCATCCGCGCCGTAAGTATCAACCAGCGAATAATTCCGTTCAAACACCGGAATACCGTCGGCGCGACACACATCAATCACCTTCTGCCGCGTAATCCCGTTCATGCAATAATCCCCCGTCGACGTCCAAACTGCACCCTTCCTGACGATAAAAAAGTTGCACGCATTCGTCGTATTAACAAACCCGTTCACGTCCAGCATCAGCGCCTCGTCAGCCCCTGCCTTCTCGGCTGCAATACACGCCAGAATGCAGTTCAGCTTGGAATGCGAGTTCAGCTTCGGGTCCTGCGTCATCGGCAAACCCCGCATATGCGGAACGGTCGCCAACCGAATAGGCCGCGGAATCGAAGGCTTGGAGTGCTCGCAAATAATCACCATCGTCGGCCCGCTGGTCGACAACGAAGGATGCTGGAACGGCTTGTCCTTCACCCCACGTGTAATCATCAGCCGCGCATGCGTGTCCGTCTCCATTCCATTGGCCAAACGGGTCGCCTCAAGCGCCGCAATAACCCCCGCGCGGTCCATCCCGATGTCCAGATCAATCGCTAAAGATGCCTCGAACAACCGGTCCATATGTTCGTCCAAAAACGCCCACTTGCCGTTATAAAGGCGCAGCCCCTCCCAGATGCCGTCACCGAGGATAAACCCGCTGTCGTAGACGGAGACCTTAGCCTCGTCACGGTGCACAATCGCGCCGTTAACGTAAATCTGGATATCCGCATTTCGCGCATCATCGGACGCCTGATGGGTGGTTACATGTTCGTTCATTTCATCCCTCGTTTTGCCCTCAGTGTCAGCCTCAAGCTGTTTCAAAGCAATCCAAATATTCCGAAGTTCATCGCATAGTGTGAAATAATTTGCACATAATATTTCCCTCTCGTGAAATTTTGTTTGATTTTTTCACGAAACATGTGCTCACTACACGAAACAGGTGAAAAAGGTATGTGATTCTGATGTTGAAACCGATCCCCCACGAAACCGATCACTCCGCTGCTCTTGGGCGGGACATACGCGCATTGCGCAATTCACGTGGTCTCACATTGAACGAACTCGCCATCCGCATCGGCCGCTCCGTTGGCTTCCTCAGCCAGATCGAACGCGGACTGTCCGCCCCCGCTATCAACGATTTACGCGCCCTCGCAAAAGCGTTCGAAGTCCCGGTAAGCTGGTTCTTCCTGACAGACGAGGGCGACGAGCTGGAACGTGAATTCATCGTTCGGGCAGATAACCGCCGCGCACTGGGCAATTCGGAAGAAGGCTTGATCGAAGAACTTCTCTCCCCCGACCTTGGCGGCAGTTTCGAGATGTTTCAATCAACAATCCAGCCCCGCACCGAGCAAACCGAATTCGTCTATCGCGAAACCGAAGAAGCCGGATATCTGGTTTCCGGTCAGATCGATCTATGGATCGAAGACCAGAAATTCAGCCTCACCGCAGGCGACAGCTTCCGTTTCGATCATAAACCCGTTCGCTGGCACAACACCGGCGATGAACTAGCCGTTATTGTCTGGGTGGTCAGCCCGCCAGTTTACTAAAAGGATTACATCGATGGCCGAACTTCCCTCGACAGCCCGTGTGGTTATTATCGGCGGAGGCGCCGTTGGTACCTCGGCCCTTTATCATCTGGCGAAAGCTGGCTGGACCGATTGCGTGTTGTTGGAAAAGAACGAACTAACCTCTGGTTCTACATGGCATGCCGCTGGAAACGTGCCGACGTTTTCGACCGGCTGGGCAACGATGAATATGCAGCGGTACTCTGCCGAATTATATGCGGGGCTTGCCGAAACAGTCGATTATCCGATGAATTACCACGTTACCGGTTCCATCCGTTTGGCGCATAGCAAAGAGCGTATGCAAGAATTTGAACGCGCCAAAGGCATGGGTCGGTATCAGGGAATCGAGATCGACATGTGCGATGTTTCCGACCTTAAACGCCTCTATCCGTTCCTGGAAACGCACGATCTGGCGGGCGGGCTATATGAC
>CALCGO010000581.1 GCA_937901055.1 uncultured Rhodobacterales bacterium | reverse complement strand
TGTCTTGTTGATCCCACCTAGCGGAAAGAAGTGGACAGATTCAATGTTGAAATCCGGATTGGCGGCTTTGTGACGCGCCAATTCCGATAAAACTTGTGTAGGCTCAAACGGCATAACCAGCTTGGTCACATCCTTGGCGCGACGCGTTAGAACGCGCACGGAGGGGCCGACGCCACAAGCCATTGCGAACTTGATCATCGTTTGCAATTTAGCAGGTCCGGCGATGCCGATGTGGATTGGGATGCTGATGCCTTCGGCTTGCAGGCGGTTGGCCCATTCAATGACCGGTGCGCTTTCGAACACGAATTGTGTGGCCAAAGCCATGCTCGCGTCCGTGCGGTTCTGGAAATCGTTTTTCCAACTCAGTGCGTCCATCACGGCATCGTCGCCACCGCTTGGGTCGATGTCTTTGTTGCCTTCGGGGTGGCCTGCGACGTGAAGGCGTTTGAAGCCATGTTTGTCGAACAGGCCAGTGCCCAGCAACTGCATGGAATCCTCAAAGTCGCCGAGTGGTTTGTCTACGCCGCCTGCCAGAAGCAGGGCTTGGGATACGCCAACGTCCTTATAGCGATTGATCCATTCTTCCAGCGTCGCGGCATCCTTGATGATGCGGGCAGGGAAGTGAGGCATAACCGGAAAACCCTCAACGGTTAGACGCTTGGCAGTCTCGACCATTTCTTCAATGGGTGTGCCTTCGATGTGGGCCACATAAACGCGTGTGCCTTCGGGCAATATCTTGCGGAAGTCCTCGATTTTCGCCGCCGTACGGGGCATCACTTCGATCGAGTATCCATTCAGGAAACTCCTCAAAGTGCCGTCGTTGACAGGTGTCGCGGGTGCTTTACGCTTGAAGTTTAGGACTGCCATGAGGTTCTTCCAGTTCATGCCGAGGGGCCTTTATGCCCAGCCATCATTGTCGATCAATGCCTTGATTCTAACTTGATCGTATTCGGCCTCGATTCGTGCGACTTCCGCGATTGCGACATCTTTATCGTCACCTTCGACAGAATACGGCGCCGCTTTGCGCCATTCGGCCAAATACGCGTCTGCATCCTTCGCGCCAACCTTCATGGCGGCGCGGTCGATCGCCTGTTCGAATCTCTCGGGCAGTTGGATTTTATGCCCACGACGGCCCTTGCCACAAATTACCTGAGCAGGGATATCGCGCCAGTATACTATGGTTACATTTGCCATTTTGGTTCTCCGGTTTTCAATTTCGCAGTAGCGTCACTGCGCGCGACACATGCGCTGTTCGCCGACATGAAAGGCGCAATTCACGACATTCTGCAAGACCGTTTTGGGCGAGAGTCGTTTTTTACCCTTGATTAGTCGCTTCTTTGCTGTATGAAAACACGCACTGCAAAACTCATTGACGGTATGGACCGACGCAACATGACTTATGAAACTCCACAGACCACGAGTCTGTCTTTTGAATTTTTCCCTCCACATAATGCCGAAGCAAGCGCACGCCTGTGGCGTTCGGTTGAACGGCTTGCCCCTTTAGGCCCGAAATACGTTTCGGTAACCTACGGTGCTGGTGGCACAACGCGCGAACGCACCGTTTCCGCCATAAAAACCATTCAGGATCGCGCCCGCCTTAACGTGGCTGGCCATCTGACGGTGGTGGGGGCTAGCAAGGCCGAAACGCTTGACGTGGCGCGCGGATACGCCGCCCAAGGGGTGCGCCGCATTGTGGCTTTGCGCGGCGATGCGCCCAAAGGCCAAGATCACTTCATCGCGCATCCTGACGGATTCCGAGACGCGGCTGAATTGGTTGCAGGGTTGAAGGAAGCTGGAAATTTCGAGATTTCGGTTGCCGCTTACCCTGAGAAACATCCCGATTCAGCTGACATGAAAGCCGACATCGAAAACCTCAAACGCAAAATTGACGCGGGTGCAAGCAGTGCCATCACGCAGTTCTTCTTTGAAAACGAAGATTTCCTGCGCTTTCGTGATGCCGCCGCCGATGCGGGCATCACCGCGCCGATCATTCCCGGTATTTTGCCGGTCGAAAACTTCACCAAAATGCTGCGGTTCGCGGATATGTGCCAAGCGAAAGTTCCCGACTGGATGCACCAAGCGTTCCGTAACGCTGGCGACGATGCCGAAGTTCTGGCAACTGCGATCTGCGCGGAGCAATGTGACGAACTTCAGGCGGAGGGCGTGGATCATCTGCACTTCTACACGCTTAACAATCCGGATCTGGTCTATAACATCAGCCGCGCACTCGGGTTTGAGGCCGTTGGTGTCGATTTGGCGGCGAGTGTCGCGTAACCGCGCCTTGCGCCGCAACACATTCCGCACTATCTTCAATCCAAACACTGCGCCGAATTCTGAGCGCGGAGAGATTGGCTGAAAATAATGACGGATCGTCATTCCCAAAATCCGAGGGGGAACTCGGGTAGCAAGCGGCGTGAAGCTGGCAGAAATGCTGTGCTGACGCGAAAACCGCTCTATGCTGCGCTGGACCTTGGTACGAATTCCTGCCGGATGCTTATTGCAGAACCGGACGGGGCGCATTTCAATATTGTTGATGCGTTCTCGAAGTCTGTGCGGTTGGGACTTGATTTGGAACGCACCGGATCGCTTTCGAATGCCGGCATTAACCGAACACTTCAGGCGTTGCATGTGTGTTCGCGTAAATTGCGTAAACTTGGCGTTAACAATTCGCGCCTTGTGGCAACAGAAGCCTGTCGTCGTGCAAAAAATGGTGAGCAGTTTATGAGCCGTATTCGTAACGAAACCGGCTTGAAACTGGAAGTTATCAACCCTGCCGAGGAAGCACGGCTGGCGGTGGTCAGTTGTTCCCCGTTATTGGAGCCTTTGGCGGAACATGTGCTGGTTGTCGATATCGGTGGCGGCTCCACCGAGCTGGTCTGGGTTGACCTGACGGACGTGTCGCCCGAAGACAAGATGAAGGCGATGATTAATCTTCGTCCCGGTGATATTGAGGCCAACAAGGTGCCCGGTGCGCGGGTGGTAGACTGGATCTCGGTGCCATTGGGAGTGGCGACGCTGATGCAACGCTTTTCCGATGTGCAGGAAGACGGGGCAAAGTTTGCTCTGATGGCCTGTCATTTCGAGGAGGAACTGGAAGCGTTCGCGCCTTATCACGATCTGGTAGACCCCTCGATCCTGTCGAAGTTGCAGGTGATTGGCACGTCCGGTACTGTGACGACGCTTGGTGCGATGCATCTGGGGCTTCGGCGGTATGATCGCAACAAGGTGGACGGTTTGCGGATGCGGGCGCAGGATGTGAATGTAGTGATCGAACGGTTCCTCGAGCTTGGACCGGACGGGCGGCGGCGCGAACCCGGTATTGGCAACGATCGCGCGGACCTAATTATGTCAGGTTCCGCGATTTTGCAGACGTTGCTGCGAATCTGGCCCACGGAATCGATAAGGGTTGCGGATCGCGGTTTGCGCGAAGGTATGTTATTTTCGATGATGAACGCTGATGGTGTTCTGGAAAACAGGTTTGAAAACGATGGCTGAGAAAAACAATTCAGGGCGCGGACAGCGTGATCTTAAGGTTCGGGTGAAATCGGCGAAGGGGCGTAAATTGTCGTCGACATTGTGGCTGGAACGCCAGTTGAACGACCC
>CALCGO010000580.1 GCA_937901055.1 uncultured Rhodobacterales bacterium | reverse complement strand
AGAATGTATTCCTGATACGGGGTATAAGTGTCATAAGGTTCAATGATGGAAATCCCCAAAAGATTATGAAAACCTGCGGCGAATACCACCAGCCACAATAGAGGGCGCACCAAGCTGGAAATCATGCGCTCTTTTTGTCTGATGAATTTAGTGAGTTCGCGTTGAATTACCGCGTAAAGGCCAATCGCCAGATGCTGGTTTAGTTGTCGCATGCAGCGGATGCTTCGGGTTCGTCAACGCCTAGCGTGTCGAGGTTATTCGTTCGGTGTAAAAACCCGTCCATCGGCGTAACAGCTATGACAGCATCAGCGGTTGCTAACAAAAGTGGCATCCTCAATTGTCCGTTCCAGCTGCGATAACTCATGGCGACCCCTTTTGATCCATCAAGGCGAACCCTATCTGATCTGAGGTAATTTGCCAAGTTGACCGGCGTGCGTTCTTTATTTTTTACGTAAGCGTTCATCACAGATTTGGCGGCCATCCAATTGGCCCAATCTTGTTCCGACATTTTGCGGCCACCTGTATATCGGTCAAACCGGGAGCTGACTTGTGTGGCACCATCCCTTTCAAACGCCCAGTGCCAGCTGGTCGACACCAGCCCTACAGACCCAATAGTCGGACGTGGTAAAGTGGTGGCATAGGGAATAAACCGGCCAAATTCGCCACGGGAATCCGCGACAAAGACAGCGTCGTAACGCGCATTTGCCGTTAATAGCCGTATGTTGTTCTCATTACGCCGGCTTGGATTAGCCGAAAGTGTAAAAGACCGCGCGTCAACGATTGAAATGCCCATCCGTTTTGCAGAAAACTCAAAGGCATCAACCAGAGTTTGATCCGCTGGGTTCTCGCCAAATAATACCAGAGTTTTTGTCCAGTTAGAGAACCGCAGGAATTGTGCAAATGAATCCATTTTCATACGGTTCGACGGGCCCGAATGTAACAACCACGGGGCACAAACTTGCCGCAAGGTATCGTTTGGCGCGGTTGTATTTATTAGAACCATATCGGGTCTATCGAAATTACTGGCAATCTCCCTAACCATTTCAAACGGCAGGTCGAGGATAACGAAGCCGATTTCCTGCGTTGCCATATCCGATATCATGGTCTGCGCGGCCTGTAAATTTTCCACCTCGACCGCGACAAGTTCAAAGCTGATATTCGCTACATCTGCCACAAATGACATATCTGAGATCGCCATTTCAACCGCTTGGACGGTATTGATCCGTGGCGGTAAAACAAGCCGAGCATAACCCCAGTCCTGAGAATATCTGGTGTCATCAACCTGTGATATATGACCGATGCGAACCACTTCTTGAGCAACGGTAGCGGTGGCTGAAAAAATCATAAACAACAAGAATAATCCGAACTGGCGCATGTCAGTCGTCTATTAAAATTGAATGCGGCGTTCTTCCAACCGGGATTGAGCGGATTGGCTTGTTACTAGTCAGATCGATTACGGTTATGTCATCAGATAATCCGTTCGCAACAATCGCGCGGCTTTCATCTCGATTCAGTGCGATGGACCACGCCCTGCTGCCGACTAGAATATATGCAACCACTTCGCGAGTTGACACATTAACCCGAGCAATATGGTTAGCGCGCCCCAAAGAAATATAAATCTCAGTGCCGTCATTTGTGATTGTCATGCCGACAGGTGTAACGTCTTCTGGTCTGAAACCCGGCGGCAGAAAGCTTAATATTTCTACGACTTCAAGGGTTTCGATATCAATAACATGAACTTCGCTCGACAGCTCATCTGAAACCCAAAGTTCAGTATTGTCAGGTGTAACAACAAACCGGCGCGGACGTGTGCCCACGATTATGTTTCTGATCACGCGCGCAGATTCTGGATCAATGACATGAACCATGTCTGCAACTTCGGAAGTTACAAAAATATATCTACCATCGAGAGAATTTATGACACCTTCTGGCTCGGCCCCGGTTGGCACGCGCTCTGTTACGATCTTGGCAGCGAGGTCGATAACCTCCATGGTCGAATCTTCTTCGTTTGTCACGTATATGAAGGTCTGGTCAGGAGAGAACACAAATGCTTCCGGGCTTGGGCCGGTCGGAATTTCATCAACAAGTTCATAGGTTTTTAGACTATAAATCTCGATTACATCTTCGTCACCACAGGCAACATAAAGCAAAGTTCGGTCCGCATTAAATCGGATCTCACGCGGGCGACGGGAGGTTTCAATCCTGTGTATAATCTCAAAGTCGGGTGATAAAACGACAATTTCGTTTCCTCGCTCCGTTGATACAAAAACGCGACCCGTACCCTCGGCTATCGCTGTAAAAGGAAATAATGCAACGATGGCGGCAAACATAATCCAGTTGCTAATCTTCATAAACTTACGACTCAATTTACAATAAATGCTCCGAGCATCCCTCTGTTTTCATATCCATCGACCCAAAACTCAAATCGTCCAGTCCGGACAGGAATAAACCAGATGTCAATTGTTCCCGCATCATCAAATTCGACGCTGTAAATTCCGCCCATTGGCTTTACTTCAAGGTCGTTGATTACAATTTGATTAACCCACGAATTACGCATCAATTCTGGTGCCATCACGGCAAATTCCTCGGCGCCATCAGAGGTTATGCGCCATCGGTAATATTTGCCGGTTTCTAGGTGATATTCTGTTTCCGACATCGAAAGATCGCCAGCAATAAAGAGCTCTGGCAGACGGATTGTCCGAGATGCCAAATTGCCTTCGGCCTGGGCAAAAGTTGAGGTTAACCCAAATACTACAAAGATTACGGTGAGAAGTTTTTTCATGAATCCAAATTCGCAATTTCTTTTGTCCAAGATGGGCTAATTACAGGCCAAGGTCAAATAGTCCCAACCGATGTGATACATTGATAAGTCAAATTATGGATAGTGCTAGCGTCGGATTTGAAGCAACAAAATACTTCTTTTGAAGGGGGAGATAGCATGCCTATACTTACACGCAGAGCATTTACAGCAAGTTCCGTTGCCGCCGCAGGATTTATGACGTCGGGTTTCAGCCCAACAGCAGAGAAAATAACATTGGGTCTATTGGCGACCGGCACCGCGAACTGGGAAATCGCAGCGATGCGCTCTCTGGGACTAGATGAAAGCAATAATATTGAAATTGAAGTGCGTGGTGGTGCTGACTCTAAATCTGGTAAAGTAGCCCTGCAAGGCGGCGCCGTTGATGCCATCTTGTCTGACTATATCTGGGTTTCCATTCAGCGACACGCTGGTTCAGACCTAACTTTCGTTCCGCATTCCCTAAGCGTAGGCGGCGTAATGGTTGCACCAGACGGCCCAGTTAGCACGCTTGAAGATCTTGCTGGCAAAACAATCGGTGTAGCAGGTGGGCCAGTTGATAAAAGCTGGGTAATTCTTCAAGCCTATTACAAAGCCAAAACCGGTGAAAACCTTGCTGATTCGGCAAACCTGAAGTTCGGATCACCACCATTAATCAACGAGTTATTGGGGAATGGTGAGGTGCAGGCGTCTTTGAACTTTTGGCATTGGAATGCACGCGCAAAAGCCGCAGGAAATACAGAACTGGTTTCAGTCAAAAACATGCTTACTGAACTTGGTGTTTCACGCTCGCCGCCTTTGCTTGGGTGGGTATTCAGCGAGCAATATGAGCGTGCAAACCCAGAATCCATTAAACGCTTCTTGGATGCATCCTATGCAACCAAAGCCAAGTTACTGACTGACGATTCTGTTTGGGACGCGATCCGGAGCGATATGCGGAATCCCGACGACGCGTTGTTTGCAGAATACAAAGCTGGCTATCGCGCGGGGATCGTTACTAGTTATGGCGCAGAAGATGTGGACGCGGCGGCACAATCCTTTCGCATCATGGCTGAAATTGGTGGTAGCAAATTGGTCGGAGACAATCCGGATCTCGCGGAAGGGACATTCTGGACTGGGTATGATATCTAATTGAGCAATGAAACCAGTCAATAACAACGACCGATCGCGATACTTTCTGGCCTTAGTCAGGCCAGAAGTATACTCATTGCCGATCTTAATATTGTTGTGGCAACTGACTTCTGTGATTGCCGCAACACGTTTTTGGCCAAGCCCGATAATGGTGGGCGAGGAGATTATCTCGCTTGCAAAGCATGGCAATCTTTACGCTGATTTTGCAAAGACATTAAGTAGAGCATCGCAAAGCTTTGTTTACGCAATGGCTTTGGGGATTTCACTGGGCGTTCTGTTAGGGCGCGTACGATATGTGGATAGGTTGATGAACTTATGGATCGTGATTGGCCTGAATATTCCCGCAATCGTCGTCGCAATTCTCTGCTATATTTGGTTTGGACTAACTGAATTCGCGCTGATCCTTGCTGTGGTGATTAACAAGTTCCCGCTGGTGACGACAATTATACGCGAAGGCGTCAAAAACTTGTCTTGGGAGCTCGAAGAGCTATCCGGCGTTTTCAGGCTGGGATTTTGGCGAAAGCTGAGGTGGATATGGCTGCCACAGCTATTGCCATTTATACTGACATCCGCGCGCACGGGCATTTCCCTGATTTGGAAAATTGTCTTGGTATTTGAAATACTGGGCAGTGACGGCGGCGTTGGGTTTCAGGTTAGCGTATTCTTCCAGTTTTTCGACATAACCGGAGTATTAGCCTATACCGTCGTATTTATTGCAATCGTTTTAGCTATTGAATACGGCATATTACGTCCGGCAGAAATGTACCTTCAGCGATGGAGGACTGCCGAATGATTGCGTTGCAAATTGAGCAAAAAAACTTTGCGGAAGACGCGCAGCCGTTGTTCAAAAACTTCGGCTTAAAAGTTGAAAAAGGCGAAGTATTAGCCGTTCTCGGGCCATCAGGCGTTGGGAAGTCGACGTTATTACGGTTGATTTCAGGAATCGACCGCCAGTTCAGTGGAAGTTTGGCGATTGACGGTCAGACAGTTGATAAAAGTGCACCTTGCGGGTTCGTTTTCCAAGACCCGCGATTGTTGCCATGGTGTACGTCAGCACAAAATCTGAGTGCTGTTGTTCCGGGCATTGAAAAGGAAACAATTCTCAAACTTCTTTCTTTGGTTGGCCTTGATGCCAATGTGTCTGAGCACTACCCACATCAGTTGAGCGGGGGTATGCAACGTCGTTTGGCATTGGCGCGGGCCCTGGCGGTTAATTCGACCTTATTGTTGCTGGACGAACCGTTTATCTCTCTAGACTCAAAACTCGTCTCAACCCTACACGAAACCTTTTCTGAAATTATCGAAGATACAAAAATCACGGCGATTCTAGTCACGCATAGTGCCGAAGACGTCGCGGCCTTAGCGGATCGGGTGTTGATTTTGTCCGGCCGTCCGGCTGTTACGCGACACGAAATTACCTTAAAAAACCAACGCCGCCCAAGATCAACCAAAGAAATACTGGAAAACCTGTCTCAAATAAAAGGCACACAATCCGATGGGGGCACTGATGATTGACTCAAAAATTTCTCACGTTCTTTCTTTTAATGAGGTGTCAAAGAATTACGGAAAGACAACCGCACTTAAATCCGTAACCTTCAACGTTATGGAAAATGAGATGGTCGGATTGCTTGGGCCAAACGGCGCGGGCAAGTCAACGCTTTTCCAGATTGCTGCCGGATTATTCGCGCAGGATTCAGGCAACGTGGAAATGTTTGAGCGCGATTATCGGGCGTCTTCTTATGAAATATTGTCCAAGCTAGGGGTCGTGTTTCAGGCGCGGTCCCTTGACATGGATATG
>CALCGO010000579.1 GCA_937901055.1 uncultured Rhodobacterales bacterium | reverse complement strand
CCGAATGCGGATGTGCGGTTTGTGTTGGCCGGCTCGGGACATATCGCGGGGGTGGTGAACCCTCCGGTCTCGGGGAAATATCAGTTCTGGACGAATAAGGATATGTCAGCCGAAACGTTAGACGGTTGGCTTGAGGGCGCGGATGAAACCGATGGTAGCTGGTGGCTGGACTGGGATAAATGGTTGAAGCGCAAGTCTGGCAAAAAGGTTGCCGCGCGGGTGGCTGGGGCCGTCGGCGGAGTGCTGGAAGATGCGCCCGGCGCGTTTGTAAAACTTAGGTTTGATCAACGATAACACGGGGAAAGCCACTTCCCCCTTTCATTTGAACGGTCGTTCAGTTAGCGTGCCTGAAAAGGCAGGTACGGCAATGGCCAGAAAATCAGGATCCAACGGGGAAAAGACCGCAAAACAGCTTCGCGAAGCTGCGACGGTTTTATTTGCCAAGAACGGGTACGCAGCTGTTTCCATGCGCCAGATTGCCAGAGAGGTCGGCGTGCAGGCGGGGGCGCTTTACCTTTATACGGCCGATAAACAATCGCTGTTGTTCGATCTTCTTGATCAACACATGCAGGACCTTTTGCAAGCGTGGGACGTGCGCGCAACGCCGCATGCTGTCACGCCGATGGACAGGCTGGAATGCTTTGTGCGGTTTCACATCCGTTTCCATCTTCTTCGTACCGACGAGGTGTTCATTTCCTATATGGAACTGCGAAACCTTACGCCGGAAAACTTCGAGGTTATCCAGACTGCCCGTCGTGCATACGAGGGGATTTTGCATGATATTCTTAGCGCAGGTCAGGCTGAAGGCACATTCAACGTAAGTGACACCAAGGTCGCCACATACGCGATTATTGCCATGCTTATTGGTATGAATACTTGGTATCGTGACGAAGGACGACTTTCGATCGACATGGTCGAAGAGATATATCTTGATCTGGTGATGTCGGCAGCAGGGGCCAAGCGTTGAGCGAAATTATTCTACACCATTGCCATCAGGCACGATCCGTTCGCAGCCTCTGGTTGCTCTATGAAATGGATGTGCCGTTTACGTTGGTTATGCACGATTTCGGTAAGGAATTGCGAAGCGATACTTATTTGGCCAAACATCCGTTGGGGCGTGTTCCGTCGTTGGAAATTGGCAATAAGGTGCTGTTTGAAACGGGCGCGATCACGGAGTATTTGTGTGAGAAATTTGACTCCCCGCTCGGGCGCAAAGCGGGTGATCCGGAGCGCATGGAATGGTTGCAATGGCTTCACTACGCGGAGACCGTCGCCGTGCACGGTGCAACCCTGACGCAACAGCATATTGTGATTTACGAGGATAAAGACCGGTCACCGATGGTGATGAAGCTGGAAGCCAAACGGTTGGAAAAAGCCTTGGAGGTTTTGGACGAACACCTGAAGGGCCGGGAATTCTTGCTAGACGATTTTAGTGCAGTCGATATATCGGTCGGGTATTCTGTTTTTATCGCACAATACTTTGTTCAAATAGGGCAATTTGCGTCGTTATCTACGTGGATGGCGCGGCTTCAAAATCGGGAAGCCTTTGCCAAGGCCATGATGTCCAACGGCAGGGCCGCGATCTATCAGAGTAAATTTTATGGTATTCCGGATTGAATTACGCTGAAATCACTTAAGCGAGACCGCTAAACTTGTGATTGCAAAATATTATTCACCAAATCGCAGATTTATGGTGGATATTCGTTGATAAACCCGTACTCTGTGTTTTGTACCAGTTCCGGAGAGTACCTCTGGGAAAGCAGCCTAATAATACGCAAGTTCTCATGTGGTAATTTTCTTCGAAGTCATACAACGACAAGTAAGGATGGACGCATGAGCTTGAGGCTGAATACAATACCATTTATTGGCGCATTATTGGCGTTATGCCTGACTGTACCCGCCGCGAATGCCGCGCAGGTAACGCTTAGATCGCTGGATGGCAGTGTTGCTATGCACGGGGAACTATTGGGCTTCGATGGTGAATTCTATTTGTTGGAAGTCATGTTAGGGCAACTGGAAGTCTCGGTTGTCGAGGTTACCTGTGAGGGGGAAGCTTGCCCCGATATCATCAATTCGGACTTTCGTTTGGCTGGCTCCAGTACGCTGGCTCAGGTCCTGATCCCAAGCCTTTTTCGCGATTTTAGCGGCTCCTACGGATTGGCTCTAGAAACTGACCAAGCGACGTCTGCGGGCGATGTTCCCGTGCAGCCTTACCTGTTTTCCACGCCAGACGGCGAGGTTTTTGCCGATGTGGAAGTCCACTCTCTGGGCTCTAAAGCCGCCTTTGACTCGTTGTTGAACGGGGATTCAGAAATTGCATTATCTTCCCGCGCGATAACGACGGGCGAACTTGGCGCGTTTGGCGCCGCAGGGCTGGGCGATCTGTCGGATCAAACCTATCAGGTTGTGGCAGCGCTTGACGGTTTGGTGATAATCGTACCGCCGCAAAACACCGTTGCGACGTTAAGTATGGACGAGTTGGCGCAGATCTTCTCGGGGCAGATATCGAATTGGTCGCAACTTGGCGGAAATGACGCCCAGATTAATGTTTATCGCCGCGACGACGCCTCTGGCAGCGCAAGTGATTTTTCGGCCGTCGTTCTCGACCCGAGCAACGCGCGTTTTTCCAGAACATCAACTTCGTTTACGGATGATATCAGTCTGGTCCGTGCTGTGACGAATGATCCTAACGGGATTGGTTTCACAAGCATCGCGTATCAGCAAAACACGCGGGCCGTCCCTTTGCGGGGCACATGCGGGTTCGTTTCGACACCTTCCGAATTCACAGTGAAGACCGGCGAGTATCCGTTGGCGAGACGCGTATACCTTTACACGACCAACCGGATGTTCGGTTCCATCCCGAAAGAGAAAGCAGACAAGGCGTTGGGCTTCTTGCAGTTCGTGCAAAGCGATGCAGGGCAAATCGCAGCCATGGATTCCGGCTTTGTTAGCCAAATGATCACGGCGCTGCCAATCGGGGTACAGGGTCAACGTCTGGTTAATACAATGATCGCGGATCCGGGGGATGTGGCCCTTTCAAGTATTCGGGAGATGGTTTCACAATTGAGTGGCGGTATTCGTCTTTCTTCAACGTTCCGTTTCAAGCCAAACGCATCTGAACTGGATGCACAGGCGCGCGGCGATATTCCGCGTTTGGCGGCCTATATCACCAACAACGATTTTGCTGGACGCGAGTTCTTGATCGCGGGCTTCTCGGATGCCGCAGGGGCGGCGACGCAAAATGCATCGCTATCGCGTCGGCGCGCACAACAGGTTCTTGGCGAACTTCAAGCCGCACTAGGCGCGGACGCCGGAAACTATTCGTTTGCTGTTGAAGGTTTCGGGGAAGTTTCACCGCAAGGGTGCAACGACAGCTTCGATGGCCGTTCGGTTAACCGCCGTGTCGAGATTTGGGTGCGCGAAGCAACCTAACGTACCAGCTTACAAAAAAGGGCGGCGTCGGATTGTTCCAACGCCGCCCTTTTTGTTTTGGTGGTGCCGATTACAGGTCGCTGTAAATCGGGAAGGCATCGCAAAGCGCTTGCACTTCGGCTTTAACGGCTTCTTCGACAGCGCCGTTGCCTTCTTCACCATTCGCGGCCAAACCGTCGACAACCTTAACGATTAGCTCGCCGATTTTACGGAACTCGGCTTCGCCAAACCCGCGTGTGGTTCCGGCGGGGGAACCAAGACGCACACCGGATGTTACCATCGGTTTTTCAGGGTCAAACGGGATGCCGTTTTTGTTGCAGGTGATATGGGCGCGTCCCAATGCTTTTTCCGTCGCGTTGCCTTTGACGTCTTTGGGGCGCAGGTCAACCAGCAGAACGTGCGTGTCGGTGCCACCTGTTACGATGTCCAAACCACCTTCGATCAGGGTTGCCGCCAATGTCTGTGCGTTGGCGATGACCTGCTGTTGGTAGGTTTTGAACTCGGGGCGCAAAGCCTCGCCAAACGCGACCGCTTTGGCGGCGATGACGTGCATTAATGGGCCACCCTGAATGCCGGGGAAGATCGCGGAGTTTACTTTCTTCGCAATCGCCTCGTCGTTCGTCAGGATCATACCGCCGCGTGGGCCGCGCAAGGTTTTGTGCGTGGTAGTTGTCACAACATGTGCGTGCGGGAAGGGCGATGGATGTTCGCCTGCGGCAACGAGGCCAGCGAAATGTGCCATGTCTACGTGCAGGTATGCGCCAACCATATCGGCGATCTCGCGGAAACGGGCGAAGTCGATCTGGCGCGGGATGGCGGAACCACCAGCGATGATAATCTGTGGTTTGTGTTCTTTGGCCAATGCTTCGAGTTGGTCGTAATCCAGCAGGTTGTCTTCACGACGCACACCGTATTGAACAGCGTTAAACCACTTGCCGGACTGGTTAGGTTTCGCGCCGTGCGTAAGGTGACCACCAGAGGCCAAATCCATTCCAAGGATGGTGTCGCCCGGTTTGATTAAGGCTTGAAAAACACCCTGATTGGCTTGGGAGCCGGAATTCGGCTGGACGTTAATGTATTCGCACCCAAACAGCTCCTTGGCGCGATCAATGGCGAGGTTCTCGGCCACATCGACGAACTGGCAACCACCGTAGTAACGACGGCCCGGATAGCCTTCGGCGTATTTGTTGGTCATGACCGACCCTTGGGCTTCCATCACGGCGGCCGATACGATGTTTTCCGAAGCGATCAATTCGATCTCGTCGCGTTGACGGCCCAGTTCATCGGTGATGGAACCGAAAATCGCTGGATCACGGCTGGCGAGGCTTTCGGTGAAGAAACCGGCATCTTTTACGTTGGTCATGTTGATCTCCTGGGGTTGGCGTGTTTTAGGGCCTTCTATAGGACGTGTTTCCGATAGGAAACAAAAAACCGACCTGTAAAATTGGCTAAGCGACGCAAATTTTTAGTTGGGTGCGTTGTTGCAGGCGAAAGGCCCGATGAAAAGGTGTTAAAACAGCGCAAAGGATGGATTGGGGCGAATCCCCGTAGTTGATCGGACCCATAGTTTCCTGTCGGAAATACCGCATCCTGACGGGTAGGCGTTTCTGGTCTTGAGTTGTCGGCGTGAAAAAGGGAAACTAGCGGTATGAATTATAAGAATATATCCTTTTTGGCTTCCTCTACGGACGAAGCACAAGCCGCCGCTAAGATCCTTCGTGCCCGCTACGGGGATGTATCGCAGGACGAGGCTGACGTGATTGTCGCCTTGGGCGGCGACGGTTTTATGCTATCGACGTTGCACGACACGCAAGAATTACCGGCACCGGTTTACGGGATGAACCAAGGGACTGTGGGGTTCTTGATGAATGTTTACGGCGAAGATGATCTGTTGGAACGCCTGCATGCAGCGGAGGCGGCGGAAATTCACCCCTTGCATATGATCGCGACTTGCGCGGATGGCACGGTGACTGAAGCTTTGGCGATTAACGAGGTGTCGTTGCTTCGGTCCGGCCCACAAGCCGCGAAGTTGCGGATCTCGGTGGACGGGCGGGAGCGCCTGTCGGAACTGGTATGCGACGGCGCGTTGGTGTGTACGCCTGCGGGTTCCACGGCCTATAATTATTCCGCGCATGGGCCGATATTGCCGATTGAGGCGGATATTCTGGCGCTAACGGCGGTGGCCGCCTTTCGACCACGTCGCTGGCGCGGGGCGTTGTTGCCGATGAATGCCTCGATCCAGTTTGATGTGTTGGAGGCGGGCAAACGGCCTGTGGCGGCGGTAGCGGATTCAACCGAGGTTCGAGATGTAGTTCGCGTCGATATTCGCAGCGAGCCAAGCGTTAAGCATACGTTATTGTTTGACCCCGGGCATGGTTTGGAAGAGCGGCTTATTAACGAACAATTTACTTAAGGGGCGGATCATGGGTTTGACTGTTACACAACAAGCACGTTGGTGGGGTGGCGGGTTTATCGCCTTCATCCTGTTCTTGTGGCTGGTTAACGACGCAATCGCACCATTTATTTTGGGCGCGGCTTTTGCGTATTTATTGGATCCTATCGCGGACAAACTGGAAAGCTGGGGGATGGGTCGAACTTGGGCGACTGTGCTGATCTCCGTGATTGCGTTGATTGTGTTGCTGTTGGGGCTGGTGTTGGTGGTGCCGCTGATAGTTCGGCAGGTGTCATCGTTGATCGAGACTTCACCGCAGTTGGTCGCCAGTTTGCTGAATTTCCTGACTGAAAAATTTCCGTCGCTGCTGGAGGAAAGTTCAAGTGTCCGCCAAGCGTTATCGTCGTTCGAGGATACGTTGCGTAACCAAGGGATTGCATTGGCAAATACGGTTTTCACCTCCAGTCTTGCCGCGGTTAGTTCGGTCTTGACGATATTTGTGTCACTGGTTGTGGCGTTCTATTTGCTGCTCGACTGGGACCGGATGACGGCGGTGGTCGACAGCTGGATGCCGCGCCAGCATGTCGGGGTGATCCGTGAAATCGGGCGCGAGATTGATAAGGTTCTGGCGGGTTTCATTCGCGGGCAGATGACTGTCGGTGCGATATTAGGTATTTTTTACGCCGTCGCGCTGGCGATAGTCGGGCTGCAATTTGGCGTGGTTATCGGACTGCTTGCAGGGGCGTTGACGTTTATTCCATACGTAGGGTCCACCGTTGGGGGTGGGCTTTCAATCGGGCTTGCGATTTATCAGTTCTGGGATAACCCGATCTGGATTGCTGTTGTCGCGGCGATTTTCATCACGGGCCAGATGGTGGAGGGGAATTACCTGACACCTAAATTGGTGGGCAGCTCGGTAGGATTGCATCCGGTTTGGCTGATGTTTGCGCTTTATGCCTTTGGATCGTTGATCGGTTTTACAGGGCTGTTGATCGCGGTGCCGGCAGCGGCGTGCATCGGAGTGTTGGGGCGTTTCGGGATCAAGAATTACCGTGACAGCAAGCTCTACCGCGGGCCGGAAGAGGATATCGAGGGCGATGAGTAAACCTGAACAACTGGTTCTGGATTTGCCAAGCCGTGCGGCGTTGGGGCGGGATGATTTTTTCGTCTCCCCAACCAACGCGTTGGCGTTGCAAGCGCTTGACCGTTGGCCGGGATGGGCTACGGGAAAACTGGCACTTTGTGGGCCAGCGGCGTCTGGAAAGTCACATTTGGTGCAGGTATGGGCGGCGCGTTCCGGCGGGGCCGTGATCGAGGCGGTGAACTTGGCCCAACAGGATATTACTGCGTTGGCCGAAGCAGGCGGTGTCGCCGTCGAAGATGTACATTGCTTGGGAATGTTGCCGGACGCGCGGCGAGATCAATCCGAGGAAGCATTGTTTCATCTGCACAACCGTTTGTTGGGTGCCGGTGGAACCTTGTTGGTGACTGGCGAAAAAGCACCTTCGCGTTGGGATATAAAACTGCCGGATTTGGCCTCGCGCCTGCGCGCGACGGAAGTGGCGACATTGGAGGCGCCCGACGATGCGCTGTTATCTGCCGTATTGGTAAAACTTTTCGCCGATCGCCAGTTGGTGGTGTCGCCCGACCTTATCCAGTTTTTGCTCAGCCGGATTGATCGCTCTTTCGCATCGGCCAAGGCAACGGTGGAGGCGTTGGATCGCGCCGGACTTTCACGCAAGCGGGCGATCACGCCACGGTTGGCGGGCGAGGTTTTACGTGCTCAGGGGGCGGCATGAGCGACCA
>CALCGO010000578.1 GCA_937901055.1 uncultured Rhodobacterales bacterium | reverse complement strand
CGGCATACCCGCAGACGCTTCCGCCCCGTGTTCGACAGTCTCTGTTGCCATGGTGGCCCCCGATTACCTTTGGTTTTACCGACCTGCGCACCCGTCAGAGGCGCGCAGATCAGCCGTAAGGATAACGGTTTTACTTATACAGCGAACATCAAGAGCAAAGCTACGAGGAACGAGAAGATCCCCAGAGCTTCAGCAAATGCGAGGCCGATGAACAGTGTTGCAGTCTGCGACGCAGCTGCGGATGGGTTGCGCAATGCGCCTGCGAGGTAGTTACCAGCGACGTGACCAACACCGATTGCGGCTGCGCCGGAACCGATTGCTGCGAGGCCTGCGCCGATGAATTTGCCGAGTGCGGCTGCTGCTACGAGTTCCATG
Organism: uncultured Rhodobacterales bacterium; assembly: GCA_937901055.1. GTDB lineage: Bacteria > Pseudomonadota > Alphaproteobacteria > Rhodobacterales > Rhodobacteraceae > NORP23. The sequence continues at coordinate 953 of CALCGO010000578.1, read as the reverse complement.
AGATTCTCCTTACGATGGAATAAAGTTGTAGTGACGTGACTAACTTAGTGTGATGGGTGCAATGCATCCTTCAGATACACACAAGTCAGAATGGTGAAAACGTAGGCCTGAATGCCGGCCACCAGAACTTCGAGACCATAGATGGCGGTGATCGCCAGAATGGATACGGGGCTGATGGCTGCGATGGCAGCAAAACCTGCGAAAACTTTGATCACTGCGTGGCCGGCCATTACGTTACCCGCAAGACGGATAGAGTGGCTAACAGGGCGCACGAAGTACGAGATAAGCTCGATCACTGCGATGACAGGGCGCAAGATCAGCGGTGCGTCAGACATCCAGAACAGACCCAAGAACTTAGGACCGTTCAGCACAAAGCCAAGGATCGTGACGGCAAAGAACACACCAAAACCAAGGACCGCAGTAACCGCGATATGGCTTGTTGTTGTGAACGACATTGGGATCAAACCAAGGAAGTTCGCGAATAGGATAAAGAGGAACAGCGTCATGATGTAAGGGAAGTACTTAACGCCGTCCTTACCCGTGACGTCTTCAACCATCTTGTAGACGAAACCGTACATCAACTCGCCAACCGACTGAACGCGTGTCGGAACAATTGCACGACCACGGCTACCCAGAACGAACAGCGCAACGATGCAAAGAACAGCGATTGCCATCCAAAGCGTCACGTTTGTTGGGGTGTACCAGTGGATAGCACCGTCGCCGAACAACGGCTTTACGATGAATTGATCCAGCGGGTGGAAAACCAACCCAGTATCTTCAGCAGCGGTTGTCTCAGTTGCCACGGTTTTCACCCTCTTGTTCGTCAGCAGTTGCCGACTGTTTTCTTTGCATCTCTTGGGCGGACCGCATCATGGTTTTGACACCTGCCGCGAAGCCCAAGAATATAAACACCACTAGGAAAATCGGAAGCGTTCCAAAGAACAGGTCCAGAC
>CALCGO010000577.1 GCA_937901055.1 uncultured Rhodobacterales bacterium | reverse complement strand
CTTTACCGCGTCAATAACAGCGCTATCCCGAGCATACTCCTCAAGCGCTTTCTTATAAGACGGGGAAATTCTGGACAGGTGCGAATCCAGTTCGTCAAGAACCTCATTCAAAACCCCTGCCGTTTCCGTCATCCCCTTACGGGTGTAGAGCCTGTGAACGTCCTCGCCCATTTCCTTACGGATATTAAGCAGGCGGTCGTAATCGGTCAGCATCTCACCATTTGAGACCATTTTATTCTTGTACTTGGTGATGATTTTCTGTGCTTTGGTCTTGCCAAGCCCAGCGGGTATTTCCCCGGTGCGGCCAACAGGCTCAAGTAAATCATCCATTTTCGCAATAACTGAGAAAGGCCTACCGCGTCCCGGTGTTTCCGACGCTAGGCCATAGTTGAACTTTGCAACCAGCTTCCTTGCCTCACCTGCATCCTCAGCAAATTCACGAGCGGTCTTCGAGACGCCAACAGCTTCTTCAACCCCTTCGATAACTCGCGTTGCCTGTCCGATTTGGCGTTTCTTCAGCAAGTTAATAGCGAACTCCCGACCGGGGCCGGGGCTTCTGGCAATGCCGTTCAACGTCTTACCTGTGTCAATCAAATCCCCAAGAACAACATTTGGACCAGACCGTTCAAGCGCTGACATGAAAGCCGCCTCGTCAGGGTACTTACCCTCTTTGACAGCCCTCTTGATAAGCGAACTCACGGCGCGCTGCGTGCGTGGTTCATAGCCGCTCAAGTAGTTGGAAACAGTCGCCTTGCCGCTACCAAGTGCCGTCGCCGCCATTGGGCCAAGAGGTGCAAGCATAGCGCCAAACGGAGCCGCTTCTTTAGCCGCCTCAAACCTTTCCCCAAGGCCTCCCTCGGCTTTGCCAGCCGCATACAATCCAGCCTCAGCGGCCCCCAAGGGAACAGCCTTGGCAATCTGCACAGGAAGGCCACCAGAATAGAGCCAAGGGGCGGCTTGGGCTGTCGCCGCCCCGGTCAGAGCCGCGCCACCTAGTTCACCAAGGGCTGAGGACACAGGGTATTCCTGACGCCCCAATTCCATGACGTTTTCACCGCGTTCAGCAAATTCACTGTAAGGCGTATCGCCACCCGTCAGGCGTGACCCTGCCGTCATAATTCCAGCAGCCAATTCAGGGGCAGTCCCAAAAGAAACCCCCTCGCCGATTTGCCTGATTAAGTTTGCAAAGACGTTAGGCTTTGGCCCGACCGGACCGGACATCGTGCCACCTAAACGGACGTCTCGCTGCTCTTTCGTCTCATCTTTATATGGCTTAGAAACATAATCCTTAAACGTATCACGCAACTGCACATCAGACTTGCGCACCGCAATAGGCCCACCCTCAACGGAATTTACGAAATCCCGAATGTGGCCTTTGTCAGCGAACTGGCTTCGATACATGCCTATAAGCAAATCGCCATCAGAAACGCCCTCATAACCAGTACTGTCCATCGCGCGGATTTCGGCAATTGTGATTTTCTCGGGTTCTTCCTCTAACGGCAAGTCAACCATAAGGGGGCGCGGCGCGTATTGGGTTGTCATTTCAGAAGCCCCCTAATGTTGAAAGGGTCATCCGAAGGGCCGGGCATTGGAGAAACCCCCTGTTCTGGCAGGGCATAGCCGGACGATATTTTCAGGCCCTCGATTGCGTTCATGCGGTTTTTCCGCTTTTGCGCAATAACAGGAGCCTCGTCACCGGGTTGTGGAAAATACTGCTTGTCAGCGTTGTCGAATTCCTCGGGATTGATAACCGCGCCACTTTCCCGACGCAGAATGGCGTTAACAAAGTCCCGCTTCGCTTGGTCAAACTTTTGGTACTCTGGCGATGTCAGGTAATTCCCAGTCCCAAGAGGTCCATACTTTGTTGCTATCATTTGCCACCAGCTATCGCCCTGCGATTCAAGGTCAGTGATAACGCTGTTGGAGTCCGTCGCCCGAATATGGAACCCTGCCGCCTTGCTTTCAGTGTCCGAAAACTTCCTCTGAGGCTCAGTCATCCGTGTCATGCCTGGAGGGGTGGTGGAAGGTTGCTGTTGAACGGGTGGCGGAACGGGTGGCCCCTGCACGTCAAGCTGTGACGGCTGAACGGGTGTAGTCTGACCATCCGGTGACTGGACAACAATCTGGCGCTCACCGCCCGCTAATGCCGTTGGCGTTGCAAACATGATCGACCCATCAGGAAGCGTGATTGGCTTGCCTGCCGCAACATCTGCGGCTTGACGCGCTGTTAGAATACCCTGATCCATCAGATAGTTTAGGCCTTGCCCCTCGATGGACTTGCTTTCAAATCGGAACCCATCACCTCCACCACCAGGCGTTTCAATTCCTTCAACCGGACGCGCCGGAAGCTTCCCTTGGGTATCCACATAGAACAACTGGTCACCAACGCTCTTGATAGCCCAGCGCGACTTTCCACTGTCTCCTGCGGCTGCTTCAC
>CALCGO010000576.1 GCA_937901055.1 uncultured Rhodobacterales bacterium | reverse complement strand
GCTCATCCCGTCCGCAACGGTCGCCAAGTGCGTTGCGGCATGCGCCAATCTATGCCCTCCAGCAACATTGCCAACTGTGCTGGCGTCAGGTTGATCTTGCCCTCTTTTGCAGAGGGCCACACGAACCGTCCCCGTTCAAGTCGCTTGGAAAATAAGCAGGCACCTTGACTGTCCCACCAAATGATCTTGAGCAGATCGCCGCGCCGCCCGCGAAACACAAACAGATGGCCGCTGAACGGATCTTGCGCCAAAGTCTTTTCCGCCTGCGCCGCCAAGGTGTTAAATCCACGCCGCATATCGGTCACTCCAGCAGCCAGCCAGACTCGCGTGTTCGATGGAACCGGGATCATGATATGAGGCCCTTCAACAATCGTGCTAACGCGTCCCCATCAAAGTGTCCCTCAACGGACAGGCGATGTCCGCCATTCAAAGCAATCTCCAGCCGTGAGGGCGCAGTGGAAACTGGGGTGTATTCCGCCGCTGGCTCAAGGGGATCAGGCGATACCGTGATGGGTAGAAACACCGCATCTTCACCGGCCACCTCAGCCACAGGCGGTGAAAACCGCGTATCCTTCAGCCAATTGAAAATCTGGTTGCCGCTCATCGCATAGCGGCGTGCAACCTGGGAAACAGAAACCCCCGGGGCCTTTGTTTGCAGGCAAATTGATATCTTTTCTTCGTCGCTCCAGGTGCGGCGTTTACGTCGAGCCATCAAAACCCCCTAATGTACATTAACTTAAGTGGACACTAGCAACTCGCAAACCACGCCGTTAGGGGGCCGACACCGGACGCTTACGTTTAAACGACACTATAACAAAGTGATAATAAAAAAGTAGGGGCTATCTATCTCAGCATGCGAAAGACTCGTTTGAATCCGTATAAATAGGTCCACCTGATTCAACATTTTATTTGGGTTCAACTACTAGAGCTGCGACTAGTTTGTGCGGTGTGAACCGTAAAATAGCCGCTCTAATTCCAGGGTGTATGCAATCACAAAGGTGGTGCAATAATTTCCGAAAGTTTTTTGCGATCTACCTTACCAGCCCGAGTTACTGGCAGTGTCTCTACGAGAGTGATGTGGATAGTGTATAGATTATCAAACTTTGCTTCTAGCTCTGCCTTTATCTCTGTGGCGTCAAATTCATCCTCTGGGACAATCGCGATTCCAACATCGTCTATGCCCGATTCCGTTTGGATACGAAACGCGGCGACTTCTTTGATTAGATATGATTGCAGCACCACCTCTTCAAAATACGAAGGGGCCAGCTTGTTTCCACCTAAATTCAGGAATTCGGATTTACGTCCGGACAAAATCAATAGCCCATCGCCGTCAAGGCGACCTATATCACCGGAATTTATCCAACCGTCCCGATCATAAAGGCTATCGAGGCTCGGAAAATCGCGCACCTGCATTTTGCTGGGCACCCGAAGCCAAAACTCGCCGCCAATTATTGGATCCATCGTCTGTCCGTCCTGATCTGCAAAACGGCACTCAAGATGTGGATAAATATGCCCGGCTACTCCGAGTTGGTCAGGCGACTGACTTGGGCGATAGCTGGCAATCGTATCGGTTTCCGTGCTGCCATAATCGTTGAAAACCTCGCAACCAAAGAACGTTTCGCATTGTTCTGCCAATACAGGAGAGACCACACCGCCACCGACATTTATCCGCTTTAACGCGGGCATCCGGATGCTTTCTTCCCTTGCTGCTTCCAATAAACGCTGCAAGTGGATAGGAGGCAAATACGCATGGGCCACTTCGTTCAGTTCCATTGCCGCAAGAGTTTCAGGCAGGCTGGATAGGAAATGCATTTGCGTCTGACCGCAGTAAAGTGCGCTCAGGCTCGATTTGAAGCCTACCAGTGATGCAATGTTGTGGCCAATAAAGACCGGCCCATCAAGAAGACCGCGCGCTTTAAACCCGTTTTCTATCCGCGCTATTGTGCCCGATTCGGATTCCATTCGCAATTTCGGCGTTCCGGTTGTGCCCGAGGTCGAATTAATAATATGCCCGCCTTTTGTTACCAGCGTATAAGTTGTGGGGGAGCGAATCCAATCCTTGGTAATGACAATTTCATGTGGGTGACCAGTGGCAGTTTCCTCGGTCACAAGCACTCGGTTCACACGGGGTGATGTATCGCTAAGTGCCACCGAACGAGATACGGCAATCGTTGTTGCGCCAAGCCGAAGAACGGCAAGTTTGAGAGCGATTGCCGCAATATGATCTTGTACAAAGATGGCAATAAAGTCGCCGGGTTTAACGCGACGATCTTTGAGGTTTTCCGCAAACGCAAGAACAGTAAAAAAAAGGTTTTCGAAACTGAC
>CALCGO010000575.1 GCA_937901055.1 uncultured Rhodobacterales bacterium | reverse complement strand
ACCCGCCGTGAATATCGTTTACCTTGGTTTACTAGGCAGCCTCGCCGCCGGATTGATGACGGGCGTCGGGGCGATCCCCGTGCTGTTCAGCAAAGATATTTCGGTGAAATGGAACAACATCCTGCTGGGATTCGCGGCAGGGGTCATGCTGTCAGCATCGTTTTTCTCGCTGATCGTTCCCGCCCTTGATGCCGCGACAGACCGCTACGGCTCCGAGGTCACCGCTGCCACCATCGTTGTCGCCGGCATCCTGCTGGGTGCGCTGATCGTGGCCGGCATGAACGAGGCCTTGCCACACATCCACTTTGTTGAAGGCCCCGAAGGCGTCAGCAACACACACCTGTCGAAAATCTGGCTGTTTGTCATTGCGATCACCATCCACAATTTCCCAGAAGGCATGGCCGTGGGTATCGGTTTTGGCGGCGGGGACATTTCGAACGGCACCACACTGGCCATCGGCATCGGCCTACAAAACGCCCCCGAGGGGCTGGCCGTCGCGGTCGCCCTGCGCGGCCTTGGTTACGGCAAATGGTTCGCGTTTCTGGTGGCACTGGCCACGGGACTGGTCGAACCCATCGGCGGCGTTCTTGGCGCCGCAATCATCACTATTGCGGAGCCATTCTTGCCGTGGGGCCTTGCATTTGCCGCCGGAGCGATGATCTATATTATCAGTCACGAAATCATCCCCGAGACCCATCGCCACGGCCATCAAAACGCCGCGACCACGGGTCTGCTGGTCGGGTTGGTTTTAATGTTATTCCTTGACGTAACGCTAGGGTAGAAAATGTTTAACGTAAGTACAGTCGACACAATTGTTTGGGATTTTGACGGGGTTCTGAACCGGAATTTTGTCGATGGAAAGTATACGTGGAACTTCAGTTTCGAAGACGAGTTCGGCCATTCGGTCGATACCTTCAACGAAATCGTTTTTAACGACAAGTTCTCCGAAATCCTGACGGGCGAGATGAGCCTTCTCGACGCCGTGTCCGATTGGGCGAGCACTGTTGGCTATAATGGCGATCTTCTGAACCTGATCGAGTTCTGGTTCCAGAACGATTACAATCTGGATGACCGTGTGCTCACTATGCTGGCGGCCTCCAAACGCTCCAACTTACGCAACGTGCTGGGTACGAATAACGAAGCGATGCGCACCCAGTTCATCGCCGAGGATCTGGGCTTTGCTAACCGAATGGACCGCATTTTCGCATCCGGCCTGATGGGCGTGGCCAAACCGGACGAAGCGTTCTTCGATATGGTGTCGGATGAGTTGGCGGTAGAGCCGGACGAGATGATGCTAATCGACGATTCCGCCGAAAACATCGAAGCCGCCGACGCCTGCGGCTGGCAAGTACATTGGTTTGACGGGCAGGATTACGCAGGCCTTGAGGCAAAGTTAACGGAAGTTGGCGCGTTGGGGTAACCAGAGCGTTTGTTTGAGTCGTAGTGGATTCGGTGTAGTATTCCCATTAACAAGGAGGGGACGCTATGTATGAACCGACAAACGTCGTTACGTCCGTCGAACAAATTCGCGAAGTTCTCGGGGAAGTATTGTTTAGCCAGGACACAAAAGTCATAGACCACATCGATGTGCATTGCCGTACATGGATCGAGCATTCGACCTTTGTTGTGGTTTCAAGTTCTAGCAAATCCGGCAATGTTGACGTAGCACCGAAGGGTGACCCTGCAGGCTCTTATAAAGTTTTAGACAAGCACACGGTCGCTATTCCCGACCGACCGGGAAACAATAGAATTGATAGTTTTACCAACATCATCGAAAACCCACAAATCGGAATGATGTTCATTGTTCCGGGCAGGCGGGAAGTCGTTCGTGTCAGCGGGTCCGCTCAGGTCGTAAGCGATCCAGATTTAATGAGCAGTATGGCCGTAAACGGCAAAACCCCAAAATTCGCGATATTGGTTCGCGTGGAAGAAGCGTTTTTTCATTGTGGAAAAGCAATTATCCGTTCGGGTTTGTGGACTCCGGATAAATGGGCATCGATTGAAAATGTCCCGACCTATGGGCAAGCTCTCGTTGATCACGGCAAGCTGTCTGTCAAAGCTGATGAATTTCAGGTGGGGTTGGAACGTCATGCACGAGAGACGTTGTATTAGCCCCTAACTATCCCCGATGCGCCCCGTCTGCCAAAGTCTTAACAAACGCTAAAACGTCTGCGGCTGATTTCTCGTCCGCGATTTGTTTCACAATTGCCGTACCCACAACCGCGCCGTCCGCAATCCCCGCAATCGCCTCGGCAGTTTCAGGCGTGTTAATCCCGAAGCCAACGCAAACCGGAAGGTCGGTGCTGGCTTTGATGCGGGCTACCTCAGGGGCAACGACGGACGCATCGGCGCTGGCCGCGCCTGTCGTGCCGTTGACCGAAACGTAATAGATGAAACCGGATGAATTTTGTAACGCGGTTGGCAGGCGTTTTTCGTCTGTCGTCGGGGTGGTTAGGCGGATGAAGTTGATACCGGCGGCTTGGGCCGGAATGCAAAGCTCCGTGTCTTCTTCGGGTGGCAGGTCCACTACAATCAAACCGTCTACGCCGGCCTCTTTCGCCTCTACCAGAAACGTATCAACGCCTTTGTTATAGATCGGATTGTAATACCCCATCAGCACGATTGGCGTTGTGTTGTCGCCTTCGCGGAAATCCCGAACCATCTGCAATGTACGGTCCACCGTCATGCCTGCCTCAAGTGCGCGTTGCCCCGCCAACTGGATCGCCGGACCATCGGCCATAGGGTCGGTAAACGGCATACCCAATTCAATTACATCAACACCCGCCGCTGGAAGGCCACGTACGATATCCAGACATTTGTCGTAGTCAGGATCGCCGGCCATTATAAACGAAACGAAAGCGGATTTGCCCTCGGCTTTCAGGTCGGCGAATTTGGTATCAATGCGTGTCATGGTCTACCTCGTGACGGTTTCGCAAAAGGGTTTCGCGCATCGACCACCTGATTGCAACGGTATTTTCGCCTCAGGCACAGACCAACATCCAGTGTGTGCCCCATTTATCGCGAACCATTCCGAAACCGGCGGAAAAGAAATTGGGCCCGTAAGGCATGATAACATCGCCGTCATGATCAAGCAGAGCCTGATAATACCGTGCACCTTCTTCAACGGAAGCGGGGCGGATCATCACGGACACGGCTTTTTGCGGATCACCTGTTGTTCCCTCCGGAAAATCCGAGGCCATCAGTTCTGAACCGTTGATCTTCATTTCACTGTGCAAAATCCGGTCAGAATCCGGCATTCCAACCGAAGGCTCATCGGACCACCTCATCATCTTGAAATCGGTGGCATCAAATAGGTCTGCATAGAATTGCATTGCTTCGGCGCAGTCGCCTTGAAAATGCAGATATGGTGCGATGGTCATGACTTCTCCTCCTTGTTTTCTTTTAGGTTGCGCGACCGCCGAGCCAAAATCAATGGCGGAATCCGCCATTCACCTTGATCCTTTCGTCGCGCGGCCCTAGAAGCCCCGCAAACGTATTTTTTCAAGCGAGGGCTGTTATGGGCTTCAAGACCGGTATCGTGGGCATGCCCAACGTGGGCAAATCGACACTCTTTAACGCGCTGACCAAAACGGCAGCGGCGCAGGCGGCGAATTTCCCGTTCTGCACGATTGAACCGAACACCGGCGTTGTGTCCGTTCCAGATGCGCGGTTGGACAAATTGGCAGCGATTGCTACCTCCAAGCAAATTCTGCCAGCGCAAATGACGTTTGTTGATATTGCGGGCCTTGTTAAAGGTGCCTCCAAAGGCGAGGGGTTGGGCAACCAGTTCTTGGCCAACATCCGCGAATGTGATGCGATTGCGCACGTGTTGCGCTGTTTTGAAGACGATGACGTAACGCACGTTGATGGCCGTGTGAACCCGGTTGAAGACGCGGAAACCATCGAAACGGAACTGATGCTCGCCGATCTTGAAAGCATCGATAAACGTCTGGTCAACATCGTGCGCAAAGTGCGTGGTGGCGACAAGGATGCCGTTGATCAAGAACGTCTGATGAATGCCGCTAAAGCGGCGCTGGAAGATGGCAAACCGGCCCGTACGGTTGAAATCGACGCTGACGACAAAAAGACGTGGGACGGGTTGCAGTTGTTGACGTCCAAAGCCGTTTTGTTCGTGTGCAACGTTGAAGAAGAAAATGCAGCCGAGGGCAATGCCCATTCCGCCGCTGTTGCGAAAATGGCGGAAGAACAAGGTGCAGCGTCCGTCGTGATCTCGGCGGCTATTGAAGAAGAAATCAGCCAGTTGGATGCTGAAGAAGCAGAAATGTTCCTTGAAGAGATGGGCCTGCACGAGGCGGGCCTCGATCGTTTGATCAAGGCAGGCTACGGGTTGCTGCACCTTCAGACATATTTCACTGTTGGCCCTAAAGAAGCGCGCGCATGGACAATCCACGAAGGCACGTCTGCCCCACAAGCGGCTGGTGTAATTCATGGGGATTTTGAGCGCGGGTTTATTCGCGCCGAAACCATCGCCTACGGTGATTTCATCGCGTTCGACGGGGAACAAGGCGCCAAAGAAGCTGGCAAGATGCGTTCGGAAGGCAAAACATACATCGTAAAAGACGGCGACGTAATGCACTTCTTGTTCAACACCTGACTTGCATTCGGCCTTCGCGCAGTTGAGTATTTGTGCAAAGGAGAATGTCATGAAAACGTATGAAATTACCGAACCCGGAATTGACGCTTTGTCGTTGGTTGAACGGGACGTGCCAAGGCCTGCGCGTGGACAAGTGTTGGTGCGGATGAAGGCATCTGCCTTGAACTACCGTGACCTGATGATCGTGAAACACCCTGATCAACGCGGGATTGTTTACCCGCGTATTCCGAACTCGGACGGGGCGGGCGAGGTGGTCGAGGTTGGCGAAGGGGTTTCCAAGTACAAACCCGGTGACCACGTGGTGGCGACGTTTTTTCAGGATTGGGAAGGTGGCGGCATTACCGGTGACGTTATGGCCAGCGCGATGGGCGGGGCGATTGACGGTATTTTGACGGAATATGCGGTGTTGGAGGAACGTGGCTTGCTGCCGATCCCTGCGCATATGTCCTATGAGGAGGCCGCGACGCTGCCGTGCGCCGCACTTACCGCCTGGAATGCGTTGGCCGAAATTGGCCAGTTGAAGGCGGGTGAAACGGTGTTGTTGCTTGGCACCGGTGGGGTGTCTATCTTTGCATTGCAGTTTGCGCGTATGCACGGTGCGCGGGTGATTATCACCTCGTCCAGCGATGAAAAACTGGCGCGAGCCCGCGAAATGGGCGCTTGGCAGACGATTAATTACAGGCAACATCCTGATTGGGAAAACGTGGTTATGGAAATGACCGACGGGCGTGGCGCGGATCATGTTGTCGAGGTCGGCGGGGCCGGAACCGTTTCGCGCTCCATCGAGGCGGTGCGCATTGGCGGCACAGTCGCCATGATCGGCGTCTTGACCGACGGGTCGTTGAACCCGACGGCGGTGATGCGGAAATCCGTGCGATTGCAGGGGCTGTACGTGGGATCACGTCAGATGTTCGAACGCATGAACGCCGCGATTGTCGCCGATGGGCTGCATCCGGTTATTGATGCGACGTTCGATTTTTCCGAGGCTCGACAGGCATTTCATCACATGGAGTCCGCCAAGCATTTCGGAAAGATCGTCGTATCTATCTAAAATGCGACGTAGATTTCGCTTGGCGATTTAGTTTCTGTTAACGAACGACCCCCATCCTGTTGATACCAATAGGAGGGGTCTTATGTGGGTGGAACTTCAGTTTTTGAGGGCGGAATTCGATTCGCCTGAACGGCAGCTACTTGGTTTGTCGGATATGGATACGGTCTCGATTTCGGGGCGGAAATATTTGCTGGTCGCGGGGGCGGCGGATGCAGGGTTAAGTAGTTACGAAATCTTTAATGATGGATCCTTGATGGCCAGCGACGATGTGCTCTGGTCTACATCGTCCGGGACCGAAGCAGCCTCCGGTCTAAGCGTTTTCACCATCGCGGCCTCGACGTATGTGTTGGCGACGGGCAAGGCCGACGATAATCAGACAGTTTATGGAGTCGGGTCAGATGGCGGTTTTTCGGTGGCGAACAGCTATATCGACGCAGCTTCGACTTATGCGAATTGGGAATTGGCGACGGTGGTGGAGGATGGCCCAAACAGCTATCTCTACGGCTCCGTCTGGGGGCAGGGCGGCTTCTTTCGGTTTGATTTGCAGGGGGGTGGGGCGTTGGCGAACCCGTTCTTGCAAAACGACACCAGTGAAATGTATTTGGGCGATGTCAGCGCAATCGAGTCTGGCGTGTTGCATGGCAAGACCTTCGTGTTTGTGGCCTCCGCGTTGGATGCAGGTTTTCACAGCTTTTCGATTGGGGCGGGCGGTTCATTGAACCTGCTGGATACGGTGGCGGCGACGGATATCGGGTTTAGCGGCATCACCGCGATGGCAGCGGTCGATGTTGGTGCGCGGGCATTTGTTATCGTCGCCTCCGCGGGTACTGACAGCTTGCTGGTGGTGCGGGTTTCGGAATGGGGCGTGATGAACCTTGTAGAACGCTTAGTCGACACCAACGACACCCGTTTCGCTGGCGTGACCGCGCTGGACGTTTTTGAATCCGACGGGCGGCATTTCGTGCTGGCGGGCGGTGCAGACGACGGGATTACGCTGTTCGAGATAACATATAAAGGTCAATTGGATGTGCTGGCGACGGTGGTGGACAGTGCCGAGATGACGTTGCAAAACGTGACAGATATCGAGGCGACGGTGATCGGCAGCACCGTAAACATCTTCGCTAGCAGCGCCACTGATCACGGGTTCAGCCAGTTTTCGATGAACATCCCGAACGGCTCCAGCATTATTGAAGGCGGAGCAGTGGTCGATATTCTGACCGGCACGGCAGCAAACGACACAATTTTCGGGTATGGCCACAGTGACGAATTGCACGGAATGGGCGGCAATGACCGCTTGATCGACGGGCGCGGAAACGACCAATTGTGGGGTGGCGAGGGCGCAGATGTATTCGAGTTTATTGCTGATGGTCGCAAAGATTACATCATGGATTACGAGGTTGGCGTTGATAAAATTGATCTGCGTGATGCCGCGATGCTGTATTACTACGAAGACATCGCGTTCACCCCAACAGCCGATGGTGCGAAGCTGGTCTACGGGGACGAGCAACTGTTTGTCACGTCGATGGATGCCACGCCGTTAACGATCGACATGTTCGCGCAGGATGATTTTATCTTCGGTTAAGCGAAGGGATTTTCCGGGTACGTGACCTCGGCCAAATACAGGCCATGGGGTGGGCAAACGGGGCCGCATTCAGCACGATCCATGGATTCCAACGCATGTTTCACACGTTCGGGCGCCCATGCACCTGCACCAACGCGCTCCAATGTGCCTACGAAACTTCGAACCTGATTGTGCAAGAAACTGCGCGCGCGAACATGGAAGCGATATTCGACACCGCCGGAGTATTCCAGCGTCTCGACCCGCAATTCATCCAAAGTCTTAACAGGCGTTAACCCTTGGCAAATCGAGGACCGGAAGGTGGTGAAATCATGTTTCCCCAACAGATAATCAGCGCCCGCTTGCATCGCGGTGGGGTCAATCGGATGGTTGACCCGCCAGACAGAGCCCTCGTCAAACGTCATCGGTGCTCGCCTCTGGACCATGCGGAACAGATACCGCCGCTCGATAGCAGAGAACCGCGCATGGAAATCATCCGCTACCCGCGCCGCATCAACGATCGCGACCGGTTGCGGTTTCATATGAAAATTCAGTGCTTGGGAAAGGCGAAATGGATCCCAATCCGCCGTCATGTCCACATGGGCAACCTGCCCTGTTGCATGCACGCCCGTGTCGGTGCGGCCAGCGCCTTGAATACCTTCGCACGTGGGTTCAAGCACACGCAAAGCCGCCTCGATACAACCCTGCACCGAGGGTACATTTGGTTGCTTTTGCCAACCCGAAAACGGCAGGCCGCTATATTCGATTTTTAACGCATATCTGGGCATGCCCCCGCCTAACGCGAAAATCAGGGTTTGCCAAGTGGCCCTGTAATTCTGCAAACTGCTGACTATATGAAAGAGAACGGAAATTTTAGGGGCCCTCGATGGGAATTGGCAGTATCACAGACACAATCGCCCGCGCGGTGGAGGATGCATCCGACGGCGTGACCGAGGTGTTCCAACCTGTCATCCGCGTCGGTGTTACCGGTCTGTCACGGGCTGGCAAGACGGTGTTCATCACCTCGTTGGTGGCAAACTCCGAAGGGCGGATCGTTTCGGCGTTTTTGCAACCGCAACCTGACGATACCGTGCCACGTTTTGCGTTTGAGACCCATCTCGCAGCCTTGACGGGTGCAACCCCGCACTGGCCGCATTCCACACGGGCGATCAGCCAATTGCGCTTGTCACTGAAGGTGCAGCAGCGCGGCCCGATGGCCGGAATGCGGGGACTGAAAACGGTACATATTGATATCGTCGACTACCCCGGTGAATGGTTGCTGGACTTGCCGCTGCTGAATCAATCGTATGCTGAATGGTCGACGCAAGCGCTTGAACTGGCGCGCTCGGAGGGTCGGGCGGCGTTGGCCGATGGCTGGCTTGCCCAACTAGAGGGATGCGATCCAACCGCAGATCTAGATGAGCCCAAGGCGCAAAAATTGGCGCTTGGGTTTACCGAATATTTGTCCGCCAGCCGTGAAGCCGGATTTTCCGCCTGCGCGCCCGGTCGGTTCCTTTTGCCCGGAGATCTGGAAGGCTCGCCTGTTTTAACGTTTTGCCCGTTGGAGCGCCCTGACAAAGCCCGCACAAAAATGCTTTATGCAGAGTTCGAACGCCGTTTCGAGGCGTATAAACGCAAGGTCGTCAAACCGTTTTTCCGCGATCATTTCGCCAAAATTGACCGTCAGATTGTATTGGTTGACGCGCTGGGCGCGATCCACGCAGGCCCGCAAGCTGTCGAGGATTTGCGCGGCGCGATGGGCGATATTTTGACAAGTTTCAGGCCCGGTAAAAATACATGGCTGTCGAAAATTTTGCGCAAGAGGGTCGAAAAAATTCTGTTTGTTGCCACAAAGGCTGACCACTTGCACCATACGCAACACCCACAGTTGACCGCGATCATGCAAGCGATGTTGCGTGATGCCAAAGACCGCGCGGATTTCAAGGGTGCTAAAACCGGCGCGATGTCGATCGCGAGTTTGCGTGCGACCGTGGAACAAACGGTGACGCATCAGGGGCAACCGCTCGATCTGGTGCGGGGCATGTTGCTGGACACCGGCAAGGTGGCCGCGATGCACGCGGGCGAGCTGCCCGATGATCCGGCGCATTTGTTAACCCCCGCAAGGCAAGGGGCAGCGGAATGGCTGGATGGGGATTTTGAGGTGATGCGTTTCGCACCGCCTGTTTTGACCCGCAAGCCGGGCGATGGCCTGCCGCATATCCGGCTGGATAAAGCCGCACAATTCCTGATCGGAGACCGCTTATGAACGAGGAAACGAAAATCCGGCGCGGTCCCGTGGTGATCGAAACCGATCTACCGGAGGCCGAAACCCCGCAAGACGCGCAACCCGTGCCGGAACTGGAAGGCCGTGCCATGCAACAGGTGACACGGATTGCTGCGCGTAAATCCGGCTGGTTGGGGCGCTTGTTCTGGGGCGGGATTACGGCGTTGATCGGAATGATGGTTTCGGTCGCGGTGTGGGATTTTGTCAGCGCGTTGTTGATGAGAAATGCGTATCTTGGGCAGGTCGCGCTTGGGCTTTTGGCGCTGGTGGCGGTTGTGTTGATTGTCGTGCTGCTGCGCGAGCTTGTGGCCTTCACTCGATTGTCGAAAATTGACGCGCTGCGTCGCGAAGTAACGGACGCGGTCAGCGACGGCACTTTACCTGCCGCGCAGAAAATCACCAATAAGCTCGACGGGTTTTACACCTCGCGCGAGGAATTGCGCTGGGCGCGCCAGACCATGGCCGAACATGAAAGCAACGTTTTTGATTGGCCCGACCTTATCGACTTAGCCGAGCGTCAGCTGATGGCGCCGCTGGATCAAATGGCGATATTGGAAGTCCAGACAGCCGCGCGAAATGTTGCCGCGGCGACCGCGTTGATCCCGCTGGCGATGGTTGATGTGCTGGTCGCATTAACCACAAACGTTCGTATGGTGCGTCGCATTGCCGAGGTTTACGGTGGTCGTGCCGGAACGCTTGGGTCATGGCGGTTGCTGCGCGCTGTTGCTACGCATTTGCTGGCCACGGGTGCTGTGGCGATTGGCGACGATATGATCAGCTCGGTTGCGGGGGGCGGGGCGCTGTCCAAAGTCTCGCGCAAGTTTGGCGAGGGGGTTATTAACGGCGCGTTAACCGCAAGGGTTGGTCTTGCCGCGATGGAGGTTTGCCGCCCCATGCCGTTCAACGCCCTGAAGCGCCCCGGAGTTTCCGGTGTTTTGAAACGTGCTTTGGCAGGTATGTTCAAATAGTTTGGATTGATTAATTTTCCATTAAAATATAGTGATAGCGGCATTATACTTAAGGAGATATTGCCGTGGAATATGTTGTACTTGCACTAGCCGCCGCTGCTATCGCATTTGTTTTACCGATATTTTTACTTTTCCGTACACATAGCATGAAGAACCAGATCACGGCGCTGGAACGCCGTGTTGAGGGCTTAAGTGGCGGAACCATTGCGCCTGAAACGCAAACGACCCCGCAAGAGGCCAAACCGGCAGTTCACCAGCCGTGGGCACCGCCCGAAGAGAAAACAAAGCCCCCTGTGGCCGCCAAAGTTCACGACGAGCCTCGGCAAACTGCCCCCATCAAAGAGCCTAGAAAACCGCGCAAAGCCTTCGTGTTCAAGCCGGGGACGGGTGCGAAAATTATCGCGTGGATGCAGAAGAACTGGTTCTTCGCAGTGGCCGCGGCCTCGCTGGCGTTGGCAGGGGTTTTCCTTGTGCAATATGGTGCCGAGAACGGTCTACTTAGCCCGACAATGCGTGTGACCTCGGCGGTTGTCTTTGGCATGATCCTGATCGGCGCGGGCGAATATGTGCGCCGAAAACTGGGCAGTGACGAAGAAGGTTCCTTCGCGTTGCTTCCGTCAGTGTTCTCTGGCGCGGGGCTGGTTTCGATGTTCGCAGGCGTGATCTCAGCGCGATTGATGTACGACTTGATCGGGCCGGAAATGGCATTTATCGGCTTGGGGTTAACGGGTGCATTGGCCGTGGTCCTTGGCTGGTTCTACGGCCCGTTGTTGGCAATCGTCGGCGTGTTTGGCGCGCTGGCCGCACCGTTTCTGGTGGGTGGCGAAAGCGAGAGCAGCCATTTCCTACAGCTCTATTTCGCCGGAATTGCGGCGGTGGCTTTGACAATTGATACGATTAAGCGCTGGGCTTGGTTGTCTGCATTGGGCTTGATCGGGGCGTATCTGGCCGCTTGGTTGCTGTATGTTGCAAATAGTCACGAACTTTATTTCATCGCGTTTGCGCTGATCGTTATGGCGCTTTCGGTGACTATTCCGATGCGAAGCGTGATGCCGAAACATAACGGCCCGCGCGTTTTCAAACTGAATTGGCGCAAGAAGTCCGATGGCGACGCGCCCAAGGAGCACAAACATTCAGAGTTCCCGACCAGGTTGGCGACGGGGGCTATCATTGCTTCCTCGGCGTTCGTTGGCATGAGCTATGTGATTGAGCCTTCGATTTTCTGGGTGGCGCTTGCGGCTATCGTAATTCTGCTGGTCAGCGCGATCATTTGGATGGAGGAAGCCCCCGCTTTGCGCGATATGGCGTATCTTCCTGCCGCAATCGGGCTGGGCATCATGGGGCTTGAGGCGGGTAGTCAGGGTGGCATTCAACAAGCGTGGCTTGACGATGCACTTCGCCCTGAACTGGATTTTGCATCGCCCGTATTGGCGGTGTTGCTGCTT
>CALCGO010000574.1 GCA_937901055.1 uncultured Rhodobacterales bacterium | reverse complement strand
GGAGATGGGCACTTCGCTGCTTGTCATCTGATTGATTAACCAAAGATGTGGGGGCAACCCGCACGAATACTAACCCAACTAGGAGAGAGAAATGAAAATTGCTAATCTATTTATGGCAGCGGCTGGCGCATCTTTGCTTGCTTCAACTGCCATGGCGGGCTCGCATGAAGCCCGTGGCCGTGACGGCCATGTAAACCTGATCTATTGGCAAGCCGCCTCGATCATGAACCCGTATTTGTCCGGTGGTACGAAAGATACCAACGCCGCTTCGATGGTAATCGAGCCATTGGCGCGTTACGACGAAAACGGCAACATGGTGGCTTACCTTGCTGCTGAAATCCCGACAGTTGCCAATGGCGGCGTGTCCGAGGATTTGACAAGCATCACATGGAAGCTCAAAGAGGGCCTCAAATGGTCTGACGGTTCTGCCGTTACTGCGAGCGACGTAGTGTTTACCGGTGGGTACTGTATGGACCCAGATGGTGGCTGTCAGCAGATCGGCCAGTTCAGCGATGTAACAAACATCGAAGCGCTTGATGATATGACCGTTAAGATCACTTTCGGTGTAGCAAAACCATTCCCGTATGGCCCATTCGTTGGTCAGGAAACACCAATCCTGCAAGAAGCACAGTTCGCTGATTGTACAGGTGCAGCTGCACCAACATGTACTGACGCAAACTTCGGCCCAATTGGTACTGGTCCATTCGTCGTTACCGACTTCCGTGCAAACGATACGATTTCGCTTGTTGCGAATGATAACTATCGTGACGCAACCAAGCCTGCGTTTGCTTCGGTAACTTTCAAAGGTGGCGGCGACGCTGCTGCTGCTGCACGTTCCGTTCTGGAAACAGGTGAGTTTGACTACGCTTGGAACCTTCAAATTGCACCGGAAATTCTGGTTCAAATGGAAGCAAAAGGCATGGGTACAGTTCTATCCAGCTTCGGTCCACTTGTTGAACGTATCATGGTTAACATGACTGATCCAAGCGCTTCGCTTGGTGACGAGCGTTCAACTGTTGCGCACGCTCACCCATTCCTGAGCGACATCAACGTTCGTAAAGCGTTGAGCCTTGCAATTGATCGCCCGCTTCTGGTTGAAGTTGGCTACGGCAAAGCCGGTAAACCAACTTGTAACGTGCTGCCAGCACCTGCAATCTACAACTCGACTGCAAACGACGCATGTCAGGTTCAAGATATCGCAGCTGCCAATGCACTACTAGATTCTGCTGGTTGGGCACGTGGTTCGGACGGTGTTCGCGCCAAAGACGGCGTTCGTCTTTCGATCCTTTACCAAACATCCACAAACGCTGTACGTCAGGACTTCCAAGCCTTGATCAAACAGTGGTGGGGTGAAATCGGTGTTGAAACTGAGCTGAAAAACATTGATGGCGCCGTATTCTTCGGTGGCGACCAATCCAGCCCAGACACGTTCCAGAAATTGTTCGCAGACGTCGAGATGTATGCAAACAACTTCAGCGGAACCGATCCGGAAGCCTACATGGGCAACTGGGATTGTGGAAACATTCCATCGCCTGAGAACGCATGGTTGGGTATGAATATGCCGCGCCATTGTTCTGAAGAGTATGACGCACTTGTTGACGAGATGGCTGCTACAGCCGACATCAATGAGCGTGCCCGTCTTGCGATGGCAATGAACGATATCTTGATGCAGAACTACGTCATCATTCCTCTCGTTCACCGTGGTAACGTATCGGCTAGCGCCAATACACTGGACGGCGTTGCACTTAACGCTTGGGACAGTGAACTTTGGAATATCGCTGACTGGTCACGTAAATAAGACCTGAACTTCGTGGCTGCGGGGGAAACCTCGCAGCCATAACCACAAGACTGCTTAACCGAGGCGTTAAATGTTTAACTACACAATCCGTAGATTGATCTTCACGATCCCGACGCTTCTGTTCATCAGTTTCGTTATTTTCTTCATTCTGGATACCGCTCCGAATGATCCAACGGGCAACTTGCCGCTGACGATCCCACCCGAAGTGCGTGAGCAAATCCGCACATCACTCGGCCTCGATAAACCGATGTTCTTCCGGTATTTATTGTGGTGCCAGCAGTTCTTCGTAAACGAGCCGTTAAACATGATCGAGCAATGGTTTAACATCACCATTGGCGACGGCGAGCGCTTACGCGTTCAAAGCTGGGCGACCCGTTCCCCGGTTGTTGATCTGGTTGTTGAGCGTATGCCACAGACCCTTTGGGTGGTTGGCATGTCCTATGTCGTTGGCATCATCATCGCCATTCCGATCGGCGTGATTTCGGCCTACAAGCAATACAGCTGGTTTGACCAAATCGGAACGTTCATTTCCATGCTTGGATTTTCGGTTCCAACGTTTTTTACCGGGCTGCTAATGATCGTGATTTTTTCGGTACATTTGCATTGGTTCCCGTCAATCTACGACACCACGCATCAAGTGACTGATTGGGGCAGCTTCGTCTTTCAGATCAAGCAGATGATCATGCCTGTGATGGTGCTGGCATTCTTTAATGCCGCTCAGCTTAGCCGTTTCATGCGTGCTTCGATGCTGGATAACCTTCAACAAGACTATGTTCGCACCGCGCGGGCCAAGGGTATGAAGGAACGTGTTGTCGTGTTGACGCACGTTCTGCGCAACTCGCTTATACCTGTGGTGACTGTGATCGCGTTGGGTGTCCCGCAAGTTTTTGGCGGCGCGATTATTACCGAGCAGATTTTCAAGGTGAACGGCTTGGGCCAGCTTCTAATTATCGGCATCCAAGGCGCGGATATTCCATTAGTGCAAACCCTGACATTCATCTTCGCCGTGCTGATCGTACTGTTTAACTTGATCGCCGACATTCTCTATGGCTTGCTTGATCCGAGGATCCGTTATGACTGATACAACTTTGAATGAGGGCAAGGGTCGCACCCTTTGGGGCGATGTTTGGGACCAGTACAAAACCCATAAAGGCGCATTAATTGGCACCGGCGTTTTCCTGTTCATACTGTTCGCTGTATTCCTTGGCCCGTACATTTACGATGTTAACCCACAGTACCTGAACATCCGAGAGAAGAACCAAGGGCCCAGCATGTCACATCTGCTTGGTACCGATCAGTTGGGTCGCGACATGCTGGCACAAGTACTGCACGGGGGCCGAGTGTCGCTTGCAGTAGGTGTCATCGCGATGTTCATCTCGTTGTTGGTAGGCACGTTAGTAGGATTGCTAGCTGGATATTTTAAGAAACTCGACGGGCCGTTGATGCGGTTAACCGACTTGTTCCTAGCCCTGCCCTTGCTACCGCTTTTGCTTGTTATCATCATGCTGTTCCGCGATACGCTTCGCGGAATGTTCGGACCGGAAACCGGCATCTTTATCCTGATCGTATTTATCATCGGGGCAACCAGCTGGATGCACACAGCGCGGATCGTTCGCGGCGATGTGCTGGCGCAAAAGGAACGCGAGTTCGTTCTGGCCGCCAAATCCATTGGCACCCCCGATCGCCGTGTAATCCTGCGGCATATTTTACCAAACGTGCTATCACCAATCATGGTTTCCGCCACGCTTGGTGTCGCGAACGCGATTATCACCGAAAGCGCACTGTCCTTCCTTGGACTCGGCTTCCCTTCGGACTTCCCGACATGGGGCCGCCTTCTGTTTGATGGCGCAAACTACATGTCGCTTACCCCTGCCCGCGTTGTCTGGCCGGGCTTGGCTATATCGTTAACAGTGTTGAGTGTGAACTTCATCGGTGACGGTTTGCGC
>CALCGO010000573.1 GCA_937901055.1 uncultured Rhodobacterales bacterium | reverse complement strand
CAAATCGCCGGCACGGCCTTGTAGCTTTCTCCTTTCGAGAGCAATGCCCAGGCCGCAGCTGTCAAACTAATGAGAACTCGCATCAGATTGCTAGCACAGTCTAAATTTATGCGCTCGATAATCGACGCCACTCAGCGAGAGCAGCGGCACGGTTTAGCTTGAAATTGATGTGTGAGTAGAGATGGCGTTCCTGGTTAAAATGGTTCTGGATTGAAGCGTGAATGGAGAGTGTTTTGTCATCGCCAGACGCTACAAATACACCCTGCCCGCTTGAGCCAAGTTTAATCTGACAAAGCCGTGAAACCTATCTAACGCTAACTAAGGCGTGCAAAAAGGCGGCGTCCATATACGTCCACCGGTAACAGAGCCATCTCTCTAATTATTTGGAAAAATGTACCCTGCGCAAAAAACGTTTATGTCTTGGTAGGTACCAAAGCGTCACACCTGAGAGGCCGAACGCGATCAAAGCAATCGCAGTAATGTCTGCCAAAATAGTTCCAAGGCTCCAACCCAACCAGCCCGTCCTGTGAAATACTCCCAAAACATAATTCCAGTAAATTTTGCGATTTAAAGCCTCCCCGTTTGGCGAGTACAATGTGTTCTTCAGGTTCGATTTTACATAATAATGTCCAGTCTCGACAGCAACAATGATCGTGCCTGCCTCCCTAACAAAATGTATTGTATCATAGCCATGATACTTAACACGTTCGACGGCTTTCATATCACTTTGTGGCCAAATAGGGCGAGCTATCTCAGAAGCTTGCTCCGCAGTTAACGGCGCATCAAGTTGTTCGAACTCATATGCAGAGTCTGTATAAGATTTATATGGAAATAGGGACAAAACAGTATCAGGATGGTTAAGGTACAATCCAGTTACGCCAAAGAAAATGATCCAAGGCAATGCAAGTATTCCAAGATAAGAGTGCAGAGTTCGTAAAATTTTTAAAGACTTGGCCATTTAACTAATCTCCAATTTTTGTTTTTTAACTGTTGAAAAGTCTTTTGGAATGCTAAACACTTGCAATGCCTTGGGGGTTGCAAGCAACGAAACCGGCTTCAATTGATGATTGAGCGTCATTTCCCAAAGCTACTGTCTGTCCCGCTCGGGAGCTTGACGGTGCTCAGTGCTTTTCGAGTGCCTCTTTGAGCAAGCCGAATTCGCCTGATGACATTTTGACAGACTCCTCTTCGCCGGGGAATTGTCCCTCAACGACGGCGGCTCGAAACCCTCGGAGCGCCTTGGCCCGTTCGGATGCGAGCTTTTTGCGGATAGTGAGCAGGTCACCGAATGCCCTTGCGTGACGCGGCGGATTTTCAACATCTCCACAGATATCCTCAAGATACAGCAAGACGACATCGGCGGATGGGCCTGCCCCGATGGAATGGGTCACGAGGTTTGAATGGTGGCGAATGGCATTAAGCGCATCTGATGCCACACATTCCACCTCAACCGCGAATGCACCGGCATCTTCCAACCTGCGAAACTGATCCAGCAGCGTCAGCGCCTCTTTTGCCGTCTTTCCTATTATACGCAGACCGCCAACTTGCGTTGATCGGCGTGGGATCAGGCCGAGATGGCCTTGAACGGACAAACCTTCTTTCGCCAACATCTCAACCACTTCCAAACTGCGCGGCGTCTGTATTGAATCGGCTCCCGCCTCGGCGGCCTTCATTGCGGCACGCAGAATCTCATCTTTAGTCACGTATTGCGACATCGGCAGTGCAGCGTTGATAAAGATTTGCGGGGCGGCGGCGCGGATGGTCGGCGTCAGCTCATCCCAAATCGACAAATGGTCAATACCCGCCTCGGCGCAGGCTTGGGCCTCCTCGAATGTGTTTGGCACCGTTGAGGTAAATTTACGAGTTCCACGCAGCCCGATAAAGTCGGCAACCGTCAAGAGCCGCTGAGCAGGTTCGCCACCATATGTGTATATGTTCTTGAGCGTCATGTGTTTCGTCCCTCAGGGAGCCAGTGTTTCTGTATGGCCGTCAACGGCAAGTATCTGGCCCGAGATTTTGGACCCTGACGGCGACGCAAGTTAGCGGACCGTATTGGCAATGTCTTGGGCAGTGACCCATGTCTTCATGGACACGCCTTTGACATAACTTTGGCGCACAGCGTCAACAGCTTGTCCGCGTGCGGATGCCTCATTCTCGATGACGCGGTCCATGCGCGGCCCTTCAACCGCGCCCGGGCAGATGGCATTCACCCGCACGCCAGCCTCGCCCAACTCCATTGCGAGGGTCTTTGTCAGGCCGACGATGGCCCATTTTGCTGATGCGTAGGGGCTGCGCAGAGGATAGCCCATTTGCCCAGCAGTTGAGGAGGTCAGGCAGATCAAGCCGCTGCCTTGCGCGCGCATGAGGCGGGCAGCCCATCTGCAGGTCAGGAAACTTCCATGCAGATTGGTTGCCACACATTGCTGCCATTCATTGAAATCGAGCGTTTCAATGCGGCCCGCTGGCCCGCCTGTTCCCGCATTTGCGCAGACAACATCAATCCCCTGCCATCGCTCTTCAAGCTGGCGCAAAAAGGCATCCATCTCTGCCTCATTGGTCACGTCTACGTGGCTGGCAATCAGCGTCGGATATGCCTCCTGCATTGCGGCAAGCTGGTCGCTATCCACATCGCAGATCGCGACATCTGCGCCGTCGGCGAGGAATGCTTCGGCAATGGCGCGCCCGATGCCGGCGGCTCCGGCGGTCACAAGGATACGTTGTGTCATGATTTACTTCCGCAATGCTGTTGGTTTCTTGCGCGCACGCACCGTGCGCAGCCCTTCGGCGGTGCCATCATGGAATGACCCAAACCAGCGGTCCCAAGGCATTTCCGCCGTACCGTAGTTGCACTCAAAATACCGATGATGCAGCTGGTGGAAGAATGTCCCCATCTCCATCCGCGCATTCTTGCCAAGGATCAAAGCGTCATAGCCAGAGTGGGACGTCGTCGTCGCCAGCGTCAGCCAATAGCAATGAAACAGCATGTGAATGGGGTGCGACGGGACGACCAGATGGATCAGCAGCGATGACAGGTACAACACATGTTCGATCGGGTGCATCGAAAAACCCGACCAAGGGCCGACCGCAATATTGCGGTGATGCACTGAGTGCACACGGCGGTACATCGGGGCCCAATGCAGGAACCGATGCGCCCAGTAAAAGTGGAACGAGTACCAAACGCCAATCAAAGGGAACCACAGGACGAACCAAACCGGATTTGCGCTCAGCGTCACGGTCGGCAGCACGCTATTGGCATAGCCCCACCAAAGACCCGCTTCATAGATCGTCCAGATGCTCACCCCACTGATCAGGGAATAGGCCACATTGTCCCAAAGCTGACTGCCAAAGGCAAAAATGCGGGCCTTTGCTGTTGGCCCCCGGCGATCATACCGCAAGGCATCGCCTTGCTTCTTCCATGTGTAAAGCCAGAGATGCAAAATCGTCGCAAACGCCACGAGCATCGCAATATTGCGCAGCCAAATCGCAGCGATCCAGCCGGGCGCCAGTGTTTGGGTCTGCTCCAGGGGCGGCTGAAGCCAGCTGCAAACAGCAAATGCGATCACGACGTAGAGCAACAGTTCCGAAATCGGCAGCCAAGCGCCCGCGTACCATCTCAACGAGGCAAAGGGGCGGGGCGGCTTTTCAAACACCGGCGATGTATTGATTGGCAAATCGGGATGCCAGTTCCATTCGCGGCTTTCGCCAGCAGGTGTGCCAGCTGTCAATTCGGATGTGTTTGTGGTCTCTGACGACATAGGGCCCCCTTGGCTGGACGTAGAAGTCACCCAGGACGCTACTCCAGAAAATCGCCGTCAGATATTGCAATTGTCAACAAACTTGATATCGAAATTGATATGAACATTCGGCGACCTCATCTTCCCTCTACGCCGCTCTCTGTCAGACTTCTTGAAATCAATAGTATATTCGGGAAATCGAAAAATTCGATACCTCCATAAAAACAATTCGTTTCCTTGATTTAAATCAATCCAATACCTTCATTGGTGGCTGGCCTTTCAGAGGAAACAAAAATGAAGAAATATATAACTTCAACGCGCTTGGCCGCAGATATCGGCGGGACGTTTACGGATATCGTACTTGAAACTCCAACGGGCCTTTTTACGGCAAAAGTGCCGACAGACACGGTGCAGCCAGAACTGGGCGTTTTGGCTGGCGTTGAAGTCGTTTTGAGCGATGCTGGAATCACTTCAGCTGACGTCGATATCTTCATTCACGGCACAACTTTGGCGACCAACGCGCTGATTGAGCGGAAAGGCGAAAAGACGGCCCTGATCACCACAGAAGGGTTCCGCGACAGTTTGGAGATTGCCTATGAGAGCCGGTTCGACCAGTTCGATTTGATGATCGACAAGCCTGAACAACTGATTCCGCGCAACCTGCGTTTCACAGTCAAAGAGCGCATGGATGTGCGTGGGAACGTCCTGATTGACTTGGATGAAGCGGCTGTTGTTGCCCTAAGTGATAGGTTGAATGCAAAGGGCATAGGCGCGGTTGCTATCGGTTTTCTCCACTCTTACGCCAACTCAAAGCACGAACAACGGGTGCGCGACCTTTTGATCGCACAAGGGTGCAAAGCCGAGATCACACTTTCCAGCGA
This sequence comes from uncultured Rhodobacterales bacterium, assembly GCA_937901055.1. Taxonomy (GTDB): domain Bacteria; phylum Pseudomonadota; class Alphaproteobacteria; order Rhodobacterales; family Rhodobacteraceae; genus NORP23. Next base: position 394 of record CALCGO010000573.1, on the reverse strand, counting down.
TGTCTGCCCCGAAGTCCGCGAGTATGAACGTCTGATGACAACGGCCTGCAATGCTTATGTTCAACCGATCATGGCGCGGTATCTGCGCGCGCTAGAGGTCGCGTTTCATGACAAAAACTTTACCTGCCCGATCTTCCTGATGACCTCTGGCGGTGGCATGACCACATTAGAGAGCGCCATTAAATTTCCGATCCGGCTGGTGGAATCTGGTCCTAGCGGGGGTGCCATTTTGGCTGCGCGGATCGCACAGCAATTAGATGAATCGAAAGTGCTGTCGTTTGATATGGGCGGAACAACTGCAAAGATCTCGTTGATCGAAGACTTTAAGCCAAAGACGGCCAGAAATTTCGAGATTGCCCGCTCGGCCCGTTTTCAAAAAGGCAGCGGCATGCCG
>CALCGO010000572.1 GCA_937901055.1 uncultured Rhodobacterales bacterium | reverse complement strand
TTAAAGTACCTGAATGGGGAGTGTTTTGTCATACGGCGAGGCTACGAAACAGCCCTGCACGGCTCAAGCTCGTTTTGTCTGACAGTGCCCTTTGCCGCAATCATTCAATCGGCCGAGTAGGCTCCAATTTTTGAAGTACTCAACCGATTGTTCACGAGCGCCTCAGCAAAGGTGACACCTGCTGCAACACCATCAATAACGGGTAGTCCGAATTCCTCGCTGAGCTGTGCCATAAGATCCGCCATCCCGGCACACCCAAGAACGATTGCTTCTGTATTGTCTTGCTCGATTGACTCGCGGATTTCAGATCTGATTTTAAACAATGTTGCCGGATCGCCCTCTTCCAGTTTTAAAACTGGAATATCTGTTGCACGAACCCGTACGCATTTTTGGTGAAGACCATAGCGCATAAGGTTGTTTTCTAAACCCGGTATGGAACGTGAAAGTGTTGTTATGACACTAAATTTGTTGGCGACCATACTGGCTGCGTGATAAGCGGCCTCGCCAATACCCAACACGGGTACTTTGACCAGTGTCCGCACCGCATCGACACCCGTGTCATCGAAACAGGCAATAACGATCGCATCGACATCCGGATGCCGCGAAACTTCAGCTAGCAAGCCGGGAATACAGGTGGCGACGTCCAGAAACCCCTGAATACTCGCTGGTCCTTCTTGCGAATTAGCGGCAATGATTTCGGTATCTGGGCGGGCAATATCCCGCGCCGCTGTCGCGATCTTGTCGGTCATTGAGGTGGTCGTATTGGGGTTGATTACGAGTATTTTCATATCAGCTCAAACTTCCCCACCCAGATAGGCGGCTTTAATCCGGTCATCGTGCAACAGCTCTTTCGAGTTACCCTCGATCACGATGTTTCCTGTCGCCATAGCGTAAGCCCGGTGCGAAATGCTCAGCGCCATGCGTGAATTTTGCTCGACCAGCAACACCGAAACGCCTTCGTCGCGATTGATTGCAACGATTGAACGGGCAATATCTTGTACCAGTTTGGGTGCGATCCCAAGGCTTGGTTCATCCAGCAGCAAGAGCTTGGGTTTTGCCATCAATGCACGGCCAATCACCATCATCTGTTGCTCGCCACCCGAAAGTGTTCCGGCAGCCTGACTGTAACGCTCTTTCAGGCGAGGGAAGCGTGTCAGAATGCTTTCCAAAGTGTTCTGAATGTCCGCTTTGTCCTCGCGCGTGAAGGCCCCCATCATCAGATTGTCCTTAACAGACATAAAAGGAAAGACGCGGCGTCCTTCGGGCACCATTGCGATGCCGCGCCTAACTATCGATGACGGATCAGTGCCGTCCACGCGCTCTCCTTCGAATGTAACAGATCCACTTTTGGGATTGGCTAAACCAGTGATGGTGCGCAAGATTGATGACTTGCCTGCTCCATTGGCCCCGATCAAGGCTACGGTTTCACCTTGGCTCACGCTCAGTGAAACGCCCTTCAGCGCATACACATGGTCGTAATAAAGTTCGACATCTTTGAAATCCAACATGGCTGTCATGATTTACATCCCGATCTCATCGTCGACGCTGCCTAGATAAGCCTCGATAACTTTTTCATTGTTTTGAATCTCAGAAGGCGTACCCTCTGCTATCTTTTCACCAAAGTTCAGCACCACAATCCGATCCGAGATATTCATGACCGCTGGCATATCGTGCTCTACCAGCATGACCGTGACATCGCGTTCATCCCGCACAGAGCGCACCAAATCGACCATGTTCATGGTCTCATCGTGGTTCATGCCCGCAAAGGGCTCATCAAGCAGCAACACCTTTGGATCCGTCGCAAGGCCAATTGCAATGCCTAATGCACGCAGACTACCCTGCGGTAAATTGCTGGCCTGTTCATTGCGGATATCCCACATACCAAGAAATTCCAGCAACTCGTCTGCATGTTTCCCGAACGCCGCAACATCCTCCTTGGCCGTCTTTGAACCCCAGAAGTATCCCGCAAGCGAAGCTTTAGCGCGCAAATGCTGCGCAACTACAACACTTTCACGTACGGTCATACTTTTGAAAATCGTAGTCTCCTGAAACGTGCGCACCACTCCTTTGCGCGCAACTATATGCGGCTTCAGGTTGGAAATGCGCTCGCCCCGATAGATCACCTCTCCAGAGGTGGTTGGTGTAAAAGACGCAATCATCTTGAACAGTGTAGATTTGCCTGCGCCATTTGGACCAATCACCGATAGTATTTCATTTTCGGCCACATCAAAGCTGATCGCATTGTTCGCGGTCAAGCCACCATATTTCTTGGTCACATTCTTAACTTGGAGAAGCGGGCTCATTTGTCACCTCCTTTGCTGAAACGGATACTCAGTAACCCGTTGGGTAGGAAGCGAATGATGATTATCAGGATAGTAGAATAGATTAGCATCTGATATTTCCCGAATTCAAACAATAGGTCCCATCCGAAGTATAGGACTAGCGTGCCCAGCATTGGGCCAAAAACATACCCCAGACCGCCAAGAAAGCAGTTCAGCATGAAGTTGACAGAGTCCGCCACTTGGAAGCTGGACGGATAAACCGACTGCGCGATTGATCCGAACATGGCTCCACCAAGTCCTCCAAAAAAGCTGGAAATGGCAAAGATCACGATGCGAATGTAGGAAATGTTTACCCCAATGGAACTGGCGAGTTCTTCGTTCTGTTGCATCGAGCGACAAAGGTGCCCGAGGCGGGAATTCACCAGACGGTAGAGCGCTGCATAGGTTAGGAGCATGATAATGCACGCAGTGTAATAGAAGGCCAACTTGGTACTCTCCATCGCGGCGAAGTCAGGCAGGATGGGAATGCCAAACACAGAGATACCCGAGGGCAGAGGTATGTTTGAGATACCCCGCGCCCCGTTGGTGATTGGCAACGCCAATGCTGTTAAAGTGACAACTTGAGTTAAAACAAGCGTTATCATTGCGAAATATACGCCGCGCAGGCGTAGGATTGGCAGGCCGATCAAAATCGCCACCACTGCTGCGAATAGGCCCGCCGCAGGCAACGAAATCCAAAATGACCAGCCTACTTTGACCACCAGAATAGCTGATACATACGCACCTATCAGTGCGAACGCACCCTGGCCGATATTAATTCGGCCAATGTAAAAGGTTAACCAAACCCCTGCGCTGGCGATGGCCAAGAGAGCCACAGAGGTGAGGGTAAAGTAAAAATCCCAGCGTCCCGTAACGCCAATTGCAAAGGGTACACCGATGAAGATCATGAACAAGAAGATTCCGACGCCCGTGAGTTGTTTTGAGTTAAATCCAAGCATCACATCAACCCCACGGCTTGCCCATCAGACCTTGCGGTCTAACAGCGAGGAAGATCATTAAGGAAACGAAGATCACGAGATAGGTGATATCACCGTATTGATAGAGCAGCGCGAGGCCAATGGCTTCCATAAAGCCAAGGATGATACCTCCCCAAATCGCACCGGATATGACACCCGCCCCACCGATCATGACCATCATAAAGGCTTTGATGGATGTCGCGCCGCCCATTCCAAGGTTCACCCCAGTGATCGTGACCAAAAGGCCACCAACCAGACCCGCAAGCATCGCGCCCAGCGCAAATCCGATCATTGAATACCGGTCGACATTCACGCCCATCAATTGCGCTGCTGTTCGATCTTGCGCCAAGGCGCGCAAGGCACGGCCGGTTTTGGTGTATTGCATCAAGGCAATGAACGCGATGATCGACAAGATCGCGAGCACACAAATCAAGATGCGATCATAGGGCATAATCAGCCTGAAATCCCAGTTGAACACGCCATCAACAATCTTAGGAACACCGCGCTGTTTTTCACCGAAAACAAGTAAAATGACCGCATCGAGAAAAAAAGCGATCCCAGCCGCGAGCAACATCGTGCTTTCCTCGCGGGATGATCCTTTGATTACAGGTGCAAAGAGATACCGCTCAATCAATGCCCCCAATATAGCCAAGGTCACACAGGACATTACAAGCGCCAAAACAAATGGAACGCCCCAATGGCCATAGAATGTATAGGTTACGAAGCCACCAATTACATACATCTGCCCATGAGCAAAATTGAGGACATTCATGAGAGCGAAGATCAGGGTTAGACCAAGCGCGATCATCGCGTATTGGGACCCCAGATAGACGCCGTTAGCCAGTATCTGTTCCATGCTTTCTTCTTTCTTAGAAAAACCCTGGGCCAATTTGGCCCAGGGAAGCTCTGCTCAGGACAGGTCCAAAAGCGGGGAGGAAATACTCAGGACAGGTCCAAAAGCGGGGAGGAAATATTAGTCTACTTCAGCGACAAACAGCGTTTCAAACTCGCCGTCCTGATAGACGTTGACTACTAATGGTACGGAGACTTGACGCTTTTGGCCAAATGATGACATGCCAACGTAACGTAGTTTTGCATCACCGTTCATATAGGGGTTTGGTGCTTCAAAGGTGTCCATTGTCGCCTGGAATGCATCTACATCAGTGATCGCGGATGGATCGGCTTTCAGCGTTTCTAGAATATACTCCAACGCATAGACTTTGGTGTTGGACTCGTCATTGTACTCGCCAAACATATCTGTGTAACGCTGAACGAATTCATTCATCATTGGAGATGCAAGCTCTGGCGTGGAGGCCCCACCAACAGAGATAAACCCGTTTGCTAAATCACCCGCACCTTCGGCCAAAACACCCGCATCTTGAGCAGTTTCTGTTGAGATGACACCCTGGAAGCCCAATTCGCGCGCTGAGCGAATGAGCTGGGGTGCATTCGCAGGCGATACGCCCGATAGTACCAGCAGATCAGGACGGGAACGCATAACTGGCGTCAAAACTGGCGTAAAGTCAGTCGTGTCAACCTGGTATGTCACGTTTGCCGAAACCACTTCCATCCCAAGCGCCGTGGCGGCTTCAACACCACCATCACGTTGGCTAAGTGGATCAGATTCGTTGGCCGCGATGAAGGCGACGGTTTTGACGCCCTTTTCATCCATCAGGTATTTGTAGATCGCAGGACCTGATTGGTAGT